>CAZJQY010000258.1:0-2505 GCA_964548095.1 uncultured archaeon | reverse complement strand
GGTACAAGTTATTAAGGGGGCGGGTATCAAGGAGGCGGATGCTAATTTCTTCGTATTTAATCGAGAACATTCATTTTTTCTCTATCAGCAATGAAGTCCATAGCCGACATCAACAAAAAGATTCGGGAGGGGAAGGCGGTCGTCGTCCGCGCCGACGAGATGCCGGAAATCGTCGAAGCCCACGGACCGAAAAAGGCCGCAGAGAAAGTAGACGTCGTAACGACAGCAACCTTCGGCGCCATGTGCTCGTCGGGCGCTTTCCTAAACTTCGGCCACGCAGACCCCCCAATCAAGATGCAGCGGGTGTGGCTCAACGACGTCGAAGCCTACGCCGGCCTTGCGGCAGTCGACGCCTACATCGGCGCAACACAGCTCTCCGAGACGCAGGGGATGGACTATGGCGGCGGCCACGTCATCGAGGACCTGGTTTCAGGAAAGACTGTCGAGCTTCGGGCGACTGCCTACGGGACCGACTGTTACCCCAGAAAGTTCGTCGAGACCTCCATATCCCTTGAGGACTTAAATCAGGCGTTCATGTTCAACCCGCGTAACAACTACCAGAAATACAATGCGGCAACCAACTCCTCAGACAAGATACTGCACACGTACATGGGGACGCTGCTCCCCAACAGGAAGAACGTCAACTTTTCCGGAACCGGCGAACTCTCCCCCCTAAACAACGACCCCGCCTACCGCACGCTGGGCCTGGGCACGAGAATCTTTCTGTGCGGCGCGCAAGGCTACATCATCTCAGAGGGCACGCAGCACTCCCCAAAGACCGGCTTCGGGAACATAACTGTCACAGGCAACCTCAAGGAGATGGACACCCGCTTCGTTAGGGGTGCGACGATGCCCCACTACGGGACAACGCTCTACGTCGGCATCGGCGTCCCCATCCCCATCACAGGCGAGGAGCTTGCCAAATCGACGGCGGTTCGGAACCGGGACATCACGACGAGCGTCCTCGACTACAGCGTCCCCCATCTTGCTCGGCCGACCATTAAGGAAGTGAGTTATGAGGAGTTGTTTTCCGGGAAGGTCGAATTGGCGGGCGCGAGCGTCAAAACGGCGGCACTATCTAGCATGAGAATCACCAACGAGATTCTCGAAACGCTTGCCTCATGGATTGAGGGGAAACGCTTCTTTTTGACCGAGCCCGTCAACAGGCTCCCCCGCGACACCGTCCTAAAGCCCATGAAGCTTAGAGAGAAGGTCATCCGCGTCGGCGACGTAATGACCAAGAAGCCATATACTGCCCGCGAGACGGACTCGGTCGAAGACGTCTCGCATATTATGATTAAGCACAACATAAACCAGGTGCCGATTGTGGGAGACGGGGGTCGGCTCGTCGGCATCGTCACCTCGTGGGACATCACGAAAGCAACTGCCGAGAAAAAGAAGACGCTCGCCGACTTCATGACCCGTAAAGTCGTAACGTCTCGGAAAGAGGACGCCCTCGATGTTGCCGCGAGGAAAATCGAGAAGCAGGGAATCAACTCGACCCCCGTCGTCGACGAGAAGGGAGTCCTCACTGGCATCATCACGTTATCCGACATAACACGGGCCTACCGGGAGAAGAGACGATGAAAAAATACAAGCTCACTTACCCTACGGAAAAGCTGGGTGATGCAATACTTGCGGAGGCCATACTCAAAACCAAGGCACTCGTGAACATACTCCGCGCGAAAGTCGACTACGACGAGGGAGTGATAGTAATCTCTGTCTTGGGCGACAAGAGAAAGGAAAAAGAGCTTGTATCCCACATAAAAGGAAAGGGTGTTTTAGTAGAGGAGCTTTCCGGGAAAATCGTGAAGGACTCGAACGCGTGCACTGACTGCGGACTCTGCGTTGGCGTGTGCCCGACTGATGCGATAACCGCCGGAAAAGACTTCGTAGTAAAGATAGACAACGACCTCTGCGTCCAGTGCCGGGCCTGCGTTGAGGCGTGCCCCTTCAAAGCCATCGCAATCCAAGACTCCTAAGGGGGGGATGTATCGTGCGCTACGTTCTCGACTACAAGCACGCGCACATAACCCTCATCTCCGATAAAGGCTACTCCCGGCGGGCGCAAAAGCAGCTCGAAAAAACCTATGCGCTCCTCGAGGACTACCTTAGTAAAGACCCGTTTTTTGCGTTGTCCTACGAGCCGGTCAGGCCCAAGCGCACTGCGCCTGAAGTAGCCCACGTCATGGCGGACGCAGCCGAGAAGGCGGGCGTCGGACCCATGGCTGCGGTCGCCGGCACCATAGCCGAGCATCTGGGAAAATATATCCTCGCGGAAGGCGCGCGAGAAGTCGTCGTTGAAAACGGAGGCGACATATTCCTCCAACTAAACTCAAAGAGAAAAGTCGGCATACACGCCGGGGAATCACCCTTCTCAAACAAACTCGCGCTACTTGTAAAGCCGCAGGAGACGCCGCTCGGCGTATGCACGAGCGCGGGAACAGTCGGACACTCCGTAAGCCTCGGCGAAGCAGACGCCGTAACTGCGCTATCAAAGTCGAC
>CAZJQY010000257.1:0-2510 GCA_964548095.1 uncultured archaeon | reverse complement strand
TTTTTGAACTTTTGCGATCGCATATACCGAATTGCACAGACTCTAGATGGTTATTATCAAAGTTCAATTATTTATGCAATTCGCTATAACTGGTTTCATACGGATTAATCAATTTAACTTCTCATTCACATTAATGATACGGGTGTTATACATGAAGATTTTCATTGACAGCGCAGACATCGACGAAATCAGGAAGGCGTATGAGTGGGGTGTTGTAGACGGCGTCACAACCAATCCCTCCCTCCTCAAGAAGGCGGTGGACAAGCAGGCAAAAGCAGGCGCGAAGCTTAAACTCAGGGATTACATAGCCGACCTCTTGACGGTTGCCCGAGGAACGCCCGTAAGCCTTGAAGTAACGCAGACGACCGCCGAAGGGATGATTGGGGAGGGAAAGAAGCTGTTCAATATCTTCAACCCTGTTGCGGGAAACGTATGCATCAAGATTCCGGTGAATCCCGCCTTCAAGGACGAGGACGAAACCCACTTCGACGGCATCAAAGCAGTCAAGGTCCTTTCTGGGGCAGGCATCCCCGTCAACTGCACGCTCATTTTCACGCCCGAACAGGCTCTCCTCGCCGCAAAGGCCGGAGCCTCCTATGTAAGCCCCTTCGCAGGGAGAGTAGACGACTACGTGCGGACGGCAAACGGCATAAGCTTCGACAAAGCAGACTACCACCCGATGGACGGCCTCATTGACGACGACAACGTCCTTGAGGACAACGGCGTCGTCTCGGGCATCGACCTCGTCGACCAGTGCGTTCAAATACTACGCAACTACAAATACAAGGCCGAAGTCCTCGCAGCCTCACTCCGCAACCCCCGGCAAGTCCGGGAGGCGGCCCTCGTCGGCGCCGACATCGCCACGCTGCCCTTTTCGGTGATAAAAGACATGCTCAAACACTATAAGACCTACGAAGGCATGGAACAGTTCACGAAAGACATCGTCCCCGAATACGCGAAACTCAAAGAGAAATGAAGTCGCTCACGTTCTCATACGCGGAAACAAGCCTTATTGCGGGCGAGGAGATTAAACGGGAATGTCAGAACCTGAAACAGGAGATACGGAACGTCCGGAAGGCCCTTACGGGAGGGTATGCGACCGCCTACGCGTCAGTAAACCTGCCTCAAGACGAGGCGCTTCTTGCGGCTGTCGAGCGGGCAGCCAAGGAGAAAAGAGCCCTTAAGCCGACAATCCTCATCGTCGTCGGCATCGGCGGCTCGAATCTTGGGACGATGGCAGTCCATGAGGCGGTCAACGGCAGACTATACAACGAGCGGAATCCGCCGGTTCGCGTCTACTTCGCAGACACCGTTGACGAGGACAAGGTCTCGGATATCCTGTCGCTGGCTGAGTCGGTATTGGCGTCCGGTCGCAACATCCTGGTGAACGTTGTGACGAAATCGGGTGCGACAACAGAAACCGTTGCACTCTTCGAAGTGTTTGAGGACCTCCTAAGGCGGCACAAGAAAAAGGAGTGGGCGCGCTTTGTCGTCGCAACGACCGACAAAGGCTCAAGACTCTGGGAGCTCGCCCTCAAGGAGAACATAAGCCTCCTTGAGATTCCGAAGAATGTCGGCGGACGCTACTCAGTGTTCTCGGCGGTGGGTTTGTTCCCGCTTATGATGCTCGGCGTCGACGTCCGAAAGCTTAGGGTGGGGGCGCAGGACATGCTCTTAGCCTGCACAAAAGAAGACATCACGTCAAACCCGGCTGCGGTCTCCGCAGTCATAGCCTACCTGCACTCTCAGAAGGGGCGGAACATAAACGACGCCTTCCTCTTTTCCACCGACCTCGAAGGTGTCGGAAAATGGTATCGGCAGCTTATGGGGGAAAGCATCGGCAAGGAGCGCAACCGGAAGGAGACCAAACGGCTCAACGCCGGAATCACGCCCACTGTCTCAATAGGCACGACAGACCTGCACTCGATGGCGCAGCTGTACCTTGGCGGCCCCCAGGATAAAGTAACCACATTCATAAGCGTCGGGCGCAATCGCCGAACAGTCAAGCTTCCCGTCGACAAGCGATTTGACGCTCTCGTCGAGAAGCTCCAAGGGCGGCCCCTCCACGAGATTATGGGCGCAATCATGGCTGGCGTGAAAATCGCCTTTAAAAAAGGGGGCCGCCCCTACACCGAAATCATCCTGCCCGACAAGTCAGCGTACGCTGTCGGGCAGCTGCTACAGTTCAAGATGCTGGAGATGATATACATTGGATTCCTCCTTGACGTCGACCCCTTCGACCAGCCGAACGTTGAGGCGTACAAGAAGGAGACGCGGAAGATTCTTGCCGACGCATGAGCGCACCTGTTATTAAAAAAGAGGTTATTCCCGCAGTCATCGCGGGAACGCAGGAGGAGCTTGACGAGCGCGTCCGGAAAGTGGCTTACGTCGCGCGCACCGTCCAGTTGGACGTCATGGACGGGGAGTTCGTACCGAACCGTTCACTCGATTTCGACTTAACCCTCCCTAAGACGCGGCTGCGCTATGAGGCGCATCTTATGGTCGGAGAC
>CAZJQY010000256.1:0-2512 GCA_964548095.1 uncultured archaeon | reverse complement strand
CCCCGGTTCTCGAAGAAGGTTCCGATGTTGTTCTGGTTGAGGAGCATGTGAACCCTCTTTCTCGCAAGCTTAGCGACGATAACGCCTGTGAAATAGCTGTCTGAGACTACAACGTCAGGGTTCTCATTCCTTACGAGTTTCACTGTGTCTTTTAGGGAGCTTGTGTGTCCTCCCTTCACAGTCTCCCTGATGGAGGCGACTATGTCAAAGGAACCGCTCTTCCCGACAAGCTTTATCTCAGACGGTATCTCATGGACTGGGAATCCCGCATCCTCGATGAACTGCTTCGAGTAGCCGTAGGCTCCGAAGGAGATGTCGTGGCCCCGCTCCGCGAGGCGTTTGGCGACCGCAATGCTCCGGGTCGTGTGCCCCAATCCTTCGCCGCACACGAAAAAGAGGGCTCTCATCTTAGCAGTCAGTCCAAGTGCACAAAAGGCCTTTGTCGACGCACTCAGCCTCCACCTTGGTCTTCACGCAACCCTCAGAGGCCCCGCAGTGGTCTACGAGGATGAAATCCTTGCGTATCCTGCAGGTCGAGTTCACCTCCCACGGGCTCAGGCAATCGTACTTGACGAGCGGCCGGTAGACTTCGTTTTCGATGCAGATTGCGAATTCCTCGTGGGTTTTTCCGCAGTCATCGTTTTTCGTGCACGTTATCCTGCAGGGCTTGCAGAGGCCGCCGCAGTCGACTCCCAACTCATTCTGGTTTTTCAGGTCGTCGTTACAATTTCCCCACATGGTTGTCGTATAGACGATGAGATAGGTCGTCGTGGACGTCGAGGATGAGGATGTTGTTGTGGAGGTCGTCGTCGAAGAGCTCGATGTCGTTGTCGTGGACGTCGAAGTCGTGCTCGAAGTCGTCGAGTTCGCGAGCGTGTAAGCGTCGTAGGCAATCTTCGAGACGCCGAAGACTATCAGCAAGACCGCCGCAGCGAACACAATCCTTAAGTATCTCATACCCTAAATCTATTGGAAGAGACGGCATTTAAGCGTTGAATCCCACTGGAAGCCAGATTCCGTCCTCACGCGCTTTTAGGTTGACGAGCTGATTATAGTTAGGTGATTGTCATGGCCATGAGCAAGAAAGATTTGGAAGGCAGGAAAACAAAGCTTAAGGCAAGGATTGTCGAGCTCGAAAAGAAAGTCAGGATGGACCCCCTGAAGAAGAACCCTAAAAACCACGAGGAGCTCGCGAAACTCAAGAAGGAGCTCGAGGGTAAGTAGGGTACACCCCCATGTTTCGCTAACGTAATAGAATGGGTTCTTGCATTGCATTTAAGCGTTGAATCCAATTTTTCTTTATGAACGTCCTCGTCATCGACAACATAGACTCCTTCGTCTACAATCTCGTGCAGTATGTCGGGGAGCAGGGTGCGAACCCAGTCGTCTTCCAGAATACTGCGGACTACGCCGACGTGGCGAAGGAGGTCAAGGCGAAGAAGATTTCCGGCATCATCATATCTCCCGGCCCCAAGACGCCGAAGGAGGCTGGCGTGTCGAACAACGTCATAAAGGATTTCGGCCCCCGGATTCCCCTACTGGGTGTGTGCCTCGGCCACCAGTGCATCGGATACGTCTTCGGCGGGAAAATACGCTCGGCAAAGACCTTAAAGCACGGGAAGACGAGCCTCATCGACCACGACGGGAAAGGCGTGCTCAGGGGCGTCGCCTCGCCGTTTGAGGCAACCCGCTACCACTCTCTCGTCGTCGACCTGGAGTCTCTTCCAGATTGCTTCATCGTCTCAGCGCGAAGCCGCGACGACGGGGAGATTATGGGGCTGCGGCACCGCCAGTACCCCATCCACGGACTCCAGTTCCATCCCGAGTCGATTCTCACGGCAGACGGGAAAAAAATCATCAGAAATTTCCTCGACATCGCAGGTGGCGTAGAACATGACTAGCGCGGAAGCATACGTCAAGGAAGGAAACCAACAATACAAGGCCGGCGACATACCCGCGGCAATCGCATCATACCAGAAGGCGATTGAAGCCGACCCGAAATACGCACTCGCCTACTGCAACCTGGGGACCATCTACGGCAAACAGGGGGACTACGACAAGGCCTTGGAGCACCTCGGCAAAGCCGTGGAACTCGACCCCGAGAACCCCGAAATACACTTCTCCCGCGGATACGTCCTCTACGACAAGAAAGACCATGACGGGGCCATCGACGAGTACTCCATCGCGCTCGAGCTCGACCCCAAGTACGTTCACGCGCTCTTCGAGCTGGGGATAGCCTACCGCGCCGTCGGCGAGTTCGACTCATCCCTCGACCAGTTCGAGAAAATCCTGAAAATCGAGCCGAACAACGCCCGCGCCCACTACGAGCTCGGGTTCACCTACTTCGACCTATCGGACTTCGCGGGCGCCATCGACCACTACAAGCGGGCGCTGACGCTCGACCCAAACTACGCCCCCGCAGTGCGCGAGCTCGTCTTGGCTTACGGCCGCAAGGGCGACCGCAGTCAAGTCCTCGCGTACGCGCAGAAGCTTGTCGCCTTGGACCCCTCCG
>CAZJQY010000255.1:0-2512 GCA_964548095.1 uncultured archaeon | reverse complement strand
TCCCCCCTCTCTTAAGGACTTATAACGGGAGCATGCTGAGGAAGAATCGTATGAACCAGAAGACGAGCTCTAGGATGAAGTTGAAGACGAGTTTGACCCACCCGATGTATGGGAGCCTCACCCAGCCGCGCGCCTTAAGCTGCTTCTCGTTTACGGGGTAGGCGATGCCGCCGTTCATCCCGCACTGGTCGGGTGAGGGGTTGTTGTCGCCCTTGGTTATGAAGAACCGGTAGGAGCCTTCTTCCGGATACGAAGGGTAGACGCATGGCTTCTGCTTGCTCCTGCAGTTTTCGACGAGCGTTATGTAGCGGGGCATGTCGTCGACGCTGAGGCAGCCGAGGGAGCCTTCTACTTTGGCGACGGATTCGTTCTCAACCCACACGATGCCGACGATGCGGTGTATGATGGGCTCGTTAGAGCGGTAGGCGTGCTGCGGAGCCAGGTCGCGGTCGTAGATGACGACGTCGCCCAAGCGCGTGTCGGGAAACAGATGATATTTGGTTGGGGATACGGTGAAAATCATGTCCCTGCGCGCGAAGCCGTTCTTGAACGGGAACGAGTCAACAAGAGTCTCGTTCCCGAGGTTTACGGCAAGCCAGCTGTGCCAGTCCCCGCCGATATGGAGCATGCTGCCGGATGTCACGACGACGAGCGGCACAAGCGTGAGCGACCCGAACATAAGTCGCAGGACGATTATGAGGACGAGGACGGTGCCGGCAACCTCGAATATGTCTTTGACTAGGTTTGAAATCCAGGACTTCCCGCCCTCATTTCGTTCGTTTCCTGCATACGTGAGTGATGATGCCATGAGTACTTCTTATTTAAGCGCAAGACTTTATTTATTGCTAATCATCAATATAAACTATGAAAACATCTGAGATTGTAGCACGCGAACTGAAAGTTTATGCGGGCGTATTCAAGCGTCTTCCCATCGCCCTGGAGCGGGGTAAGGGCCCGTTCGTCTGGGACACGGAAGGAAAAAAATACCTCGACTTCTTCGGCGGCATAGCCGTCAACTGCCTCGGCCACGCACACCCGCGCATCCTAAAAGCAATCGCCGACCAATCCAAGAAGCTCATGCACACCTCAAACTGGGTGTACACGCTCCCCCAAATCGAGCTTGCCGAAAAGCTCGTGAAACTCACCGGCCAAGAGCGGGCCTTCATCACAAACGACGGCTCTGAGGCCGTCGAGTGCGCGATAAAGCTCGCGCTCGCCTCAATCGGCAAAAAAGACTTCGTCGCCTTAAAGGGCGGATTCCACGGGAGGACGCTTGGGGCGCTTTCGCTCACCTCTGGGGGGAAGTACCGGAACCCCTTTAAGGCGTTCCTCGGCAAAGTCACCTTCGTCGACTTCGGGGACTCGGAAGCCGTCGAAAACGCGATACGGAAGGACACCGCCGCGGTCGTTATCGAGCCAATCCAGGGGGAAGCTGGAGTAATCCTTCCGCCTGAAGGCTACTTGAAGCGTCTGCGAGACATCACCGAAGACAAGCGGGTGCTACTCATCGTTGACGAAGTGCAGACGGGTTTCGGGCGGACTGGGAAGATGTTCGGCTTCCAGCACGAAAACATCAAACCAGACATCATATGCCTCTCAAAAGGCATGGGCGGCGGCTTCCCCATCGGCGCAACCCTCTACTCAGGCAGAGACTTCAACCGCGGAGAACACGGCGGCACCTTCGTCGGCAACCCCTTAGCCTGCGCGGTCGCCAAGGAAGTGATAGCAGTCATCGAGGAGGACAAGCTCGTCGAAAACGCACACGTCATGGGCGACTACCTCATGGAGCAGGTGAAAAAGCTCGGATTCACGGTCCACGGTAGAGGCCTCATGGTCGGCATCGACGTCAAAGAAGGCGAAAAGACGGTCCTCGACCTCATAAACAACGGCATCCTCACCATCTACTCAGGAAACACCGTCCGCGCCCTCCCGCCGCTTAATATAGAGAAAAAACACATTAATCTATTCATTGAAGCACTGGCAAAAGTGAAAAAATGACAGACAGAGACATTATTGTGAAAGTATACGACCTGCTACCGCTCCTCGACTGCGGAGAATGCGGAGTCCCCACCTGCCGGGACTTCGCCGAAAAAATCATAATCGGGGAAAAAAGCGTCTTCGAATGCGCTAAGATTAAGGACGATAAAGCGCAGGAAGTTTCCCTGATACTGGACGAGTACCTGAGATGATTCTCGGAAGAAAGAGGATAGAAGAACTCGTGAAGACGCGAGGCCTCATCACCAACTACGACGCCTCCTGCCTCGGCGGCGCCGGCTACGACCTGCGGGCGGCGAAAGCCTACGCGATAACCTCGCACTCCTATCTCGGCGTTTCCGAGCGGAAGACGCCGAAAGTCGTGGAACTCACCGACGACGTGATGATACTTCGCCCCGGCTCCTTCATCCTCGCGGAAACGCTCGAAGCAGTCAACATGCCCGAAGACGTCTTAGCCCGCATCCTCCCCCGCTCCTCCGTGTTCCGGATGGGCTGCGTTCTCGCAACCGCAGTCGTC
>CAZJQY010000254.1:0-2526 GCA_964548095.1 uncultured archaeon | reverse complement strand
AAGGCGAAACAGGGCGCAAAAACACTTATTCGCTGGGCCGACACCGACGGTTCGCCGGCCCTGATAGTCTGGCAGTTCGGGAAAGGCCGAGTGGCCTATTTTGCCGGTCCGATTAGAATTGAGTTCGGACAGATTTACCTGGCCAGTGAATTTCATGACTACCGACTTTTTTTCCTTAGGCTGGCCTACTGGTTGTCCGGTAACGAAGAGTTTGCGTCCACACTGGGGTTTTTGGGTAAGGGACAGCGTTTGAGGGACAGCCTTACCGAACGCCTGGCGTCAGTCCGTACTTCGTCCGAGGATTTGATGCAGATGTCTAATTTAGCCGAGGATACCGTTAAAGCAGAATCGGTGGATACCGCCATTAAATGGTTTTATTCTTTGCTGGACCAAGCCGACAAACTTCTGGCAAACGCGAAATTCCGGGAAGCCTGTAACGTATACGATAGCGCCATTAAGGAAACTTTTAAGACGGAAGAAGAGCAAAAACTCGCTTTTGTAAAATTGAAAGATAGCCTGATTGAAAAGGGATTTAATGCCGTTCCGGTTAAAGAGGGCTTGCCGGTGGAATGGGGCGCACACGGAATTTTACAATATTCCAATACGGAACAAACGGACAATTCCGCCATCCGGGAGTACACCATCGGTAACCATCTTGATTATTTCAAGAAACTGGGGATGAACAGTTTTGTCCAGGGTGGCGGCACCAACCGGTTCATCAAGAAGGGCGCCGATCCAACCGTAGTTGACCTTGAAGATCTTCAGTTGAATATTTACGACGATTATATCCGTGCCGCAAAATCGCACGGGTTCACCTTCTTCGTTCATATTGACGGGCGTGAAAGCATCCACAATAATTTTGACGGGAATTACGATTATCTGCACCAGGGATTTATTGACAAACTTCCTTATCCGGAAAAGCGCGGGAAAGCCGTCGGCGCCGAAGGGCATCCGTTTAACCGTTATAATGAACAGGTACTGAAACGTTACAACCAGGTTCTCCGCTTAATTGCAAAACATTATGCGGATGAACCAACGGTGGTTGGCTACGACACGGATAATGAAACCCACAACCTTTACTGGCAAACTGACGAAGCGCTGGCGGAATTCCGTAAAAGACTCCTGGAAAAATACCATAATCTTGACCAGATAAACAAAACACTGGGTTTCAATTTTTCCAAACTTGAAGAAATTACTCCTCCTCTGAGAAAAGAGATTAATGAAGAAGGCCGGGCTTCTTCTCCCAAAAAGGCGCTTTGGTACGAATGGAAGGATTTTGAAAACTGGGTCAGCATACGTTATTTCCGGCAATTCCAGGATGCGGTCAAGAGTGAATCGCCGGAAAAGCGTCTGATGGACCGGTATTCGCCCAACCACGCCATCGGTAACAGCACCTACAACCCGTATGGCGATGTTCCGTACGATGAAATAACCGCTGTCCACGACATTACCGGACTGCATATCGGCCGGGATTACAACATAGATTATATGTCCGGTTATGCCGGGAAAGCGGCTCTGGGATTGAGTGAATATTATCCTTTTGTGTGGGATGGTCCCTACAACGCTACTTTTCGTCTTAAATCCGGGCTGGGAGGACAGTGGGCTGTGCCGGAGATGGCTGGGGAGATTGATAATTATGCTTCCTGTATCCGCAACTTCTGGCTTGTTTTTTCCCGTGATGTCCGGGTTATCCACAACCACTCGATGGGTTCCGGACATTATTTTATTCCCGACGAACTTTCCCACAGTAACCCGTATGGCTTAAGCTATTTCAGGTACGGAATTTACGGGTTGAAATACGTCAATTTAACCTATCAAAAACTGCGTGGGGAGACAGACGGCTCGGTTCCTTATCTTCCGGTAGCCATCATGGACCCGAATGAAAGCCGGATACAGGCTATCTCCAGTCCGATCATCCCGGACGTAGAACTTCTTCCCAGAGAAAGCAACAGTATTTACAGCAACCTCTGCCGGCCTCTGTATTTAACGCCGGACCTCATACCTTCCGGAAAAGATATATCCGATTACAAAGTGGTTATCGTTCCATACGCTCTCTATTTAAAGAAAGAAACGCAGGAGAAACTGGAACGGTATGTTTACAATGGAGGCGTTCTGCTGGTAACCGGTCCCGCCGGTATTTACGATGAACTTTCCCGGCCGTCCGGCCATCTCCTGAAAGAAATCTGGAAGGTTGAGAATCCCCAGAGACAAAAACTGTCGGACAAACGCACCCGTTTTGACGATGGCGTTGAACTATCCGTGCCCGGAGTTGTTTATGGGTGGGTTTTCGGGGAACCAACCGACCCCTCCGTACAAGTAAAAGCCCGTTATTCGGACAAAAAACCGGCGATTCTGGAAAGCGCCTACGGGAAAGGAAGAGCGTTTTTACTCGGTTATCCTTTCAAGGCTTCCGGGAGTCCGGTGGAACTTCTTCAACGGGTGGTCACACCCTTTGTCTCCGAAATTTTCCAATGTCAACAGACGGAGGTATATCTTTATCCCAGAAAGAAAGGAAATGACCTTATT
>CAZJQY010000253.1:0-2538 GCA_964548095.1 uncultured archaeon | reverse complement strand
CTGCCAACAAACTCCGTCCGAAACTTCCGTCCGACATAATTTTCAGGCCTCTAGGCTAGATGGTTAATGGAAGGCTTATGAGATTCCATCCGCTGACCAGACCAATCTCCTGCGCTTCAACGCCACTTGATGCGACCGCGTAATCCGAGAAGTGTTCGACGTCAGCCCACACGAAATTTTCGAGCGTGTTCACGCCCGTCGCATGCACCCACGAGAGTGTGGCTGGGTCCAACTCAACCCACTGGCTGGTGTTCGCGTCAAACCAGTAGATTGAGAGCTCGTCTTCAGTGACCCCTGCCGCCAGAAGCTCCTCGTCGGTGTAGTAGATTCGGATAATCACGTTTGATACTGACTCGGAAAGCTCGGTGTTCGACTCCACGGAAACGTATCTCCCTATGTTTGAGACTGAGAGGTTCGCTATCTTCGTGTCGTTCTGGTAGGATGTGATGACGATGCTCACGTTGGTCATGTTTTCCGTGACGTTTATGAGCAGCGTCGTCTTCGTCTCGTTTGAGGTGACGTTGGTTGACTGGTTGATTGACGCGTTGACATAGGTGTTGTATATGATGTCTGCCGTCTTGTTGACTGTGAAAAGCCTGCTCAACGGCGCCGACGCGGATAAGCTCGTCTGGTCGGTGCACTGGACGTTCCAGAGGTAGGTGCCGTTTGATAGCCCGAACAAACCGAAGCTGTTCTGGATGTTGACGATGACTGTTGTGTCAACCTGTGTTATCTGCCAGCTGCCGGAGACGTTTGAGTAGAGGACGCAGTTTGAGATGAGCGACAGGTCGGTTGGCGTGTACTTGAGGAATATGTTTCCGTCGGTGTCGACGGCGTTGTTTCCTGGCTCATCCAGCGAGACTGACGGAGGGTTCGTGTCATTTAAGCCCGCATTACCGTAGCCGGGGGTTGGAAGCTCGAAGGTCGTCCAGTCGGCGCCTCCGTCGGTTTCCCGCCCGATTGAGAGCCCTCGGGGGCTGTAGTAGTAGGTGTAAGAGTCGATGACTGTGCCGTAGATGCTGAGAAGCCTTACGCTGTCTCCCAAGTCATCCAGGGTTATGTTGGTCTGATTTTTATAAAGAACCGTGAAGTTTTTCGCAGGTATGACGATGCTTGGGAGCGTGTAGGGATTTGAGCCCCCTTCGGCGTCGTCTAGTTGGAGGCCTCCGACTTTGGCTTCCTGGGTTCCGTTGTTGTAGAGTTCAATCCACTCTTGTTGTGAGCCTGAGGGATGTGGGAGGAACTCGTTTATGAGGATGGGTGGAGAAGCGACTGTCGTCGTTGAGGTTGTGGAGGATGTTGTTGATGTGGACGTTGAGGTTGATGTTGTGGTGGAGGTTGTGGTCGTCGTGATGGGGATAGTCGTCGTCGAGGTTGTGGTCGTCGTGGTGGTTGAAGTTGAAGATGATGTTGTTGTTAGACCGAGGACTGTGGTTGTAGAAGTCGTAGACGATGTTGTCGTTGACGTGGATGTCGTCGTTGTCGTGGTCGTTGTAGTGGTTGTCTCAAGCACGGTCGTTGTTGTCGTGCTCGTCGAAGTTGTTGTGGTCGAGGTGGTTGTTGTTGCGGAAAGACAATTAGTGGTTTCAGCTGTCATGTTGAACGCCCCGGTGCCGCCGTAGTATTTGACAAGAGAGTAGTATGTGCCTGCCGTAAGTGCGCTGCGGGAACAATCTTCTTTCGCTCCTGCCCCATAGTAGGGCCGGCAGTCCCATCCGCCTGCCGCGGTTGACGGGCATGACCCGTTCCATAGAACGTAGAGGTCGTAGTCTGCGGTTGACACCTGCTCCAAGCGCACGGTCACGTCGCAGGTGTCATTCAGCGTATACTGATAGTAGAGCTGTGTGGCAGTGTCCTGCGTGTACTGCGGGATAGGATACGCCTTAGCGCATGACGTCCCATCGTAGGGCACAGTTGTTGTGGTGGTTGAAGTCGTTGTAGTGGTCGTCGTTGTGGTGGTGGTCGTTGTGACAGTATCGTATGCCGTCACCTCGTCTTGATAGGACGTAAACGCCTGCTCAGGCGCGAGGAATATTGAGTAGCCTGACTCAGCGTAGGCTCCTCCGACACCCCCTGCGTAAATGTTTCCGTTGAGCGCGTATCCTGATTCGCTGCCGGTTAACGCCGATGAGGAAGAGCTTACGATGAATGCCATAGCGTAAGTCTCGTCGAAGTCTTCTGAGCCGAGGACTTGGGAGACGAGTTTGACGTGGTAGCCTGACTCGTCTGCCGCGTATCCGCCAAGAAGGTCCATGCCACTGACAAACAGCGGGGATAATATTAGGGCTAGTAGTACTCCGCCTGCCTTGAAGTGATTCCCGCCTGCGTTCTCTGTTGTCATGGTTATGTGAGGCTTATGCCAACGGACCTGAAGTATTTGACGACTGTTCCTTCGTCTGCGTCAACGATTACGAGTAACCCGCGGCTGCCGTAGGCGTAGTCTATCCGGTATAGGGTCTTCTCTGGGAGGCCGCCGTAGACGACGGGGTACTTTCCGGCCAACGCCGTTAGGTTCTCGGGCGTGAGGACAGTAACCTT
>CAZJQY010000252.1:0-2543 GCA_964548095.1 uncultured archaeon | reverse complement strand
TCCTCGACCTCTCTAAGATGAAAAAAATAGTTGAGCTTTTCCCTACCGGTGAGGAGGGTATGTGCGCCACGGTTGAGCCCGGCGTTGCAGTAGCGGTCGATGGTCCAGCCGGCAACCTCGTCGGGAAGCCCGGATATAAGGGCTGCTACTCTTCCCAGGTTCAGCGACTGCTCACCGATCTGGCTCAGGCACCCCATAGCCACATCCTCGATCTCTAGAGGATCGAACTTGGGGCACTTGGCCTTCACCCGCTCCAGCAGTCCTTCTACCGCCGCGGTGATGAGATAGTGGGCGGAGATATCGCGGAAGACCCCCATCTTCTCCATCCCCTTCCATCCCGACCTTCCGGTAGGGGTGCGCACCGCCTCGACAACGACGGCCTCTCTTAGCCCCTTTTTACTGTTTGGTGAGCACTGTTACCGCGTAGCCACCGCCGGGCCCAAATCCCCTGCCGCCAAAGCCACCGCAGAAGGTACTGCCGCCACTTCCCATGAAGTGGGTTAGCGCCCACCTCGCTTCAGGAACCTGTCGCCCCTCAGCCTGTCCTCTAAGTTGATAGACACTCTCTACCACTTGAGCCAGGTCGCTGGCACCCAGGGCGAAGCCGTTGGCCACAAGGCCGCCATCGGTGTTGACCGGCAGCTCCCCACCCAGGGCAGTAACCCCATCATCTATTAGTTTTCCGCTTTCCCCCCTTTTGCACAAGCCCAGGGCTTCGTAGCTAATTAGCTCGGTTATGGGGAAAAGGTCCATTACCTGAGCGACGTCTATAGCGCTACGGGCTCGGAAAAAGGGGTCTATCATTCGGTAAGCCTGCCTCGCCGCCCTCTCTGTGGCCTCATAGGCAGATTCCAGATAGGGAACGCCGGCCTTGCCGCTGGTAATGGCGATGCCGGCTATCCTCACCGGTCGGTCGCAGTAGTATACCGCTTGCTTTGACGGGCACAGTATGAGGGCGGCGGCCCCATTGGCTATGGGGGAGCACATATACTCAGTTAAGGGGTCGGCCACCATCTCAGAATTCAGCACCTGGTCTAAGCTCACTTCCTCTTTAAGCATTGCCTTGGGGTTGAGGGCTCCGCTCTTACGGTTTTTGACCACCACCTTTGCCAGCTGTTCCCTGGTGGTGCCATATTCCTTCATATGGCGTCGGGCCAGTTGGGCGAACAAGCGGGGGTATAAGGGGTGGTCGCTCTTTTTGATGGTCCAAGCCTTGCCCGTGGCATGGGTCAAGAGGTCTCCCTCAGGGACTTTTTCATCGCTGAATAGAGCCGCCAAGCCCCCACCGGCGGAAAAGCTAGCCCCACTACATACCAGCACGATGTCATATAACCCAGAGGCGACGGCATGCCAGGCACTGTTAAGAGCGGTTATGCCGGTGATAAATCCATTCTCTATGTTGAAAACGCCCAATCCCAGTAGCCCCTCGCCCATCACCATCATCTGGCCCACATTCATCACCGTGGTGGTGCACCCGCAGAATATAACCTGAATATCCTCCTTTTTGAAGATCCCCTCCCCCTTGACGTCCTCTATTGCTTTCTTGATTGCCTCTCCGGAGTGCCGGAGAAGGCTGCCCTCGGTGGAGAAATCGGATTTGCCCACTCCGATAATAGAAACATCCCTCATCTTTTAACCTCCTATTATGGTGGTGTCCCCGGAAAATCGAAGATCTTGTGGGGGCAACTACCACCCTCGCTTGAAGATATTGACGATGTAGGCCATGCCGATACCCACGCCACCGCCCATGTTATGCTGGAAAGCCACCTCAGGGATCGGCCTCACCTGATTATGAGCATCCCCCCTTAGTTGGTGGGTCAGCTCATAGATCTGGGCTCCGCCGGTGGCTCCCAGGGGATGCCCTTTGGAGATCAGGCCGCCATCGGTGTTCACCGGGAGATCTCCGCCCAGGCAGGGGTGACCCTCCTCGATCCACTTCCCGGCTTTGCCCATCTCACACCAGCCAAAGCTCTCATAGTGCATTAGCTCGGCAATGGCGAAGCAATCATGCACCTGAGCCACCCCGATGTCGCTGGGGCCGATCTGGGCGAGCTTGTAGGCCTCTCTGGAAGCCCTGATATTGGGGTCCCACCCGCTCTCCAGTTGCGGTGTTTCCAGGGCCGTTTTTAATACCGAGGCGGCTATATCCACTGGCTTATCCTGGAATTCCTTGGCGATATCGCTGGCACACAAGATGACAGAGGAACCACCCGTTGATGTCGGGCAGCACATATACATGGTGAGGGGGTCAGCAATCATCCTTGCATTCAAGACATCGTCGATGGTCAGTTGCTCTCTATACTGGGCATTGGGGTTATTCTTAGCGTATTCCTTCGATTTAACCGCAACCATCGCCAGATGCTCCCTTTTGGTGCCGAACCTCTCCATATGGAGCTTGGCCTGACTAGCGAACATCTGGGGAACAGGGTCCATCCCCTTCTTAGTGGACAACCGACCCGACTCGTCTATCATCAGAGCCCCCCGGCCCAATTTCTCCGTACCCACTTGGAGGACGATATCGTGGGCGCCGGAGGCCACATCGT
>CAZJQY010000251.1:677-2546 GCA_964548095.1 uncultured archaeon | reverse complement strand
ATTTTACAAAAAAGGGTTATTTCGTAAAAAGAAATCTACAATACCTTGGAAAAACATCCGAAGAAAAAGCACATGGGGGCAATATAGACATAGATTTAGTTGCCTATAAAGGCAATGAACTAAATATTGTTTCCTGTAAACGTGGATCTCTAGATGACAAAGAATTAAAAAAAGAATTACGCTTATTTGGGCAAGCAAAAGAAGAAGTTTTAAGACGATTTCCTTGGATAAAAACCCGGATAAAAACCAAACTAAAATATATCTATTTTGGTGAGTATATTAGCGAAAAGAACAAAAAATTCTTCGATGAAAATAATATAACATCCATTTCAATACTTGAAGCAATAAATGAAATATTATCAATATTGAGGGAAGAGATGGGTCCTAAGAAATATGATGGAAAAGAAACAGAAATATTACCTAGAATATTGAAATTTTTGATAAAGAAGGATAGAATAAAATTCTAATGTGGGCTTCGGCGGACTTTCTCGGCTTTCAGCCTCGAACTTTTGATAAATCAAAAGGCGTTGAACAGCGATTAAGAGGAAAATCCTTGCAGGATTTTGCCCTAATTTTTACTTCGTGAAAACTTCTCTTAATCGCATACGTTATATTCAATCGCGAAGAGGTGAGGATGTGTTCGAGTCCGATTTCGGCTAAAGTGGGGGTTTTAAGCTGGTGTTTGTCGTCTTTTGTCAGTTGTCTTAGTGATTTCGGAGTTAATAGGACTTCGCAGACCATCTTATAGGTCGTCTATGGAAGTCAATTTATCAGGGTGTTTCTTTGCGAATTCAGACTCCTCGTTAAGCATTTGGAGGAACTGACGTGTCTTCTCCTTTTCCTCATAAAGAAGTATCATAGTCTTTATCGCATCACTGAAACGATGGCGGTTACTCGATGCCGATGACGCCTCCGGATTCGAAGAGGGCGTTCAGGGTCGCGATTTTCACGGCGTCGGCGTATTTTTCGTCGGATGCTTTCTTGTTGACGTGGATGGTGAATATCGCATCAGTTATGCCGGCGTTGTCGAGGACGTCCTTGACTGTCTCCTTCATGAGGGCGGCCGACTCCTCCTTCACCGGATGCCGGTTGAGGAGGGCTATCAGGCGCAAGCCCTCATCGATTGCGGCGGGGATGAGTGAGACTTTAACGAGCTTTCTGTCGTCGGCGCCGCATCCTGAGCCTGCGAGCGTCATCCCGCACTTCCTCCACTCGAGCACGGAGAGGTTTCCGACGCCGAGCTTTGAGAGGCTTTTCTTCACGTCCTCCAGGTCTTCGCTTTTCACCTGAAGCGTTATCTCCCGGCCGACGAGGGAAAGCTGCAGTATGCCGTGCTGGGGGATGCTGTCCAACAGTTTCTCCATGCTCGCCCCAGCGTATGAGCCGCTTAAGGCTATCTTGTGTCCCTTCATCTTCCTTCTAAGATTTCGAGTGTGAGTTTTGCGGCGGCAAGGCAGGCAAGGCCTGCGTCGTAGGTCGGACAGGCCTCGACAAAGTCGAAGCCAATCACCCTCCCGCTTTCGCTCGCGGTATGTATAAGGGATGAGAGCGTATTAAAGCTTGTTCCCGACGGCTCGGGGTTGCCCACTCCCGGGGCGACTGATGGGTCTAGGACGTCCAAGTCGACGGAAACGTAGACGTTCTTGTCCTTTATTTTCTTTAAGAGTGTCTTGGCGTCTTCAGCCGAAAGCTGGATTACACCCTCTTTTCCCGCATATTCCTTCTCCTCCGGACTTTGCGTTCTGACTCCGACTTGGATAACTTCCACGTCGAGTTCGGTTATCCGCCTTGCCACTGAGGCATGACAAAACTTCTGCCCCATGTACTCGTCTTTCAGGTCGGCGTGCGCGTCAAGGAAGACGACGACAT
>CAZJQY010000251.1:0-667 GCA_964548095.1 uncultured archaeon | reverse complement strand
GACATCCGGCTTGAGGGCTTTGACTGCGCCGTAGGTTATCGTGTGCTCTCCGCCGAGGAGTATGGGAGTCGCTTTGGTTTCCGCGCGCAACGCGGACAAAACATCTGAGACTCGCCCGCAGGTCGCCTTCATGTCGCCGAGCACCGGCTCGACGTCGCCTAAGTCGTGGAACGAGATTTTATCCCAGTCCTTCTCAAGCTCGAGGAATTGACGGCGGATTTCCAAGGGAGCAAGCCTCGCGCCCACGCGGTTAGTCTGAGTGTAGTCCGCAGGAACGCCGAGAATGATATTCCGAGCGTCCTTGAGCGAGTGCGTTGACGCAAGCTTGAGGTTATCGTCTAAATAAAGGGAGTCCATGAGTATTCAATATACAGCACTCAATAGTATAAAAAGTATTGAGAGGACAAACAGAAAAAACAGCTGAAGGTCAGTACATAATGCTTTAATCTATGTTTTATGTAAAATAGTTAATTGGATATGGTAAACTCAGAGAAGAAACAGAAGAATTACATGTCAATCGGGTTTTACTTAATCATCGCCTTGATTGCCTATTCTGCTCTGAATGCTACATACATTCCTGAATCGGGGGAGCGGATAATTGTCCTCGAGTGGATTAAAATATTTTTGACATCTGATAACAATTTGGTTAAGGTGTTGATTTTCATAA
>CAZJQY010000250.1:0-2549 GCA_964548095.1 uncultured archaeon | reverse complement strand
GAGCGCTAAAGCCCCCAACACGAGAATCCTGTCCTTGCGCCTGAAGACGGACGCTCTACCGCCCTCAAGAAGGCTCCTCCTCCAGCGCAGCTCGTGAGCCTTCGACGACCATCCGGGAGGCTTCCCTGCCTCAAGCCCGCTAAGGAGGCTGTCCATCTCATCCTTCACGGGGGTCGCGTCTCCCGTGAAGTAGGTCATCTGGAGGGGGTGGACTGCTAGGACGCGCTGGCCTGCCCTGTCGAAGAGGTGGTATTTGGCGTAGGCTGTGACATCATCGGATGCTATCACCCAGCGTTTGTTCGAGTCTGTTTCCGGGAGGTCCGGCCACTGCCAGAATTTCGTGACTGAACCCGTCCTCACGTCGCAAGCCTTACGCCGCATTCCCACGCAGAGGGTGGCATAGGTGGAGGAGCCGGAGACGCCTCCTGCTGCGTCCGAGTAGAGTGGGACAAGCGACACCTCCGCCGGGAGGGAATACTTCGGCGGCTCTTTCCTGTCGAAAACACCCTTTTTGGGGGATGACGGCAACCCGAATTCCTCCCACAAGTCTGAAACATTCACCGGCTGAGAACAGAGTTCCTCCTGCACCCGGGAGATTACTCCGGAAAGCGATGCTTCCGGCGGACTTCTTTCTCCCCCTCCCTTCCCGAGCGTCTTCTGCTTCATTGAGGAGTATTAGGGCGTAGGTTGGCTTTAATGGTGTATACTGCATGCGCGAGGGTTTCGTGGAAGTCGGGTATCGAGCGTATTCCCCTGAACTTCTTCAGAAGGTATCTTCCGCTGAAGTAGAACCTGCGGTAGCCTTCGAGGCAGAGGTTGTAGAGTTCCTCGCGCGAGAAGCCGTCTGGAATGCAGATGGGATACTCCGCCTCCCCGCGCATATACCGTGACCACGCATCACCTGTTATCGCGCCTTCCTTCCGCATGCGTTCGGCAAGACGGGTGCCGGGATAGATTTCAGTGACCGAGTAGTCGACGTCGTCGGGCCGAATCTTTTTCGGGAACGAAAGCGTCGCCTCGACCTGCTTCCGCGTCTCGCCGGGAAAGCCCACCATAAAGTAGGCGCGCGACGCAATCCCGTACTTGCGGCAGAGGGCGAAAGCCTTCACATACGCCTCATCTGAGACGTTCTTGCCAACAGCCTTCCGCACCCCCTCATCCCCAGACTCCACACCAAAGAAGATGAGCCGGCAGCCCGCCGCCTTCAAGGCGGACGCAAGCTCCTCGTCAAGGAGGTCAGGCCGCGTCTGACAGTTGAATGAGATGCCGAGGCTGCGCTCCCTGAGCAGCCTGCAAATCCGAAGCGCCCGCTCCCGCTCGAAAGTGAGGTTGTCGTCCACGAAGCTCACGTTCCGCCTCCCAAACGCCCGCACGGCGTCCTCGACCTCAGAGACGACGTTTTCGGGCGAACGGCTCCTATATGGTACGCACTGCATGAGGCAAAACGAGCAGCTCATGGGGCATCCGCGCGATGTGATGACTGAGATGTGGCTGTAGCATTCGACGGGAAAAAGATTTCTGGCTGGAGTGTTGAGGGAGTCGAGGTTTGCGATGACTGAGGGCGAGACTACCTTACGCTTCGATGCACGGTAGAGGCCGGGAATCTTTCCGGGGTCGTAGGTTTCGTCAAGGAGCGCCTTCGCGAGGCGGGTGAACACTTCCTCGCCTTCGCCGACCACCCCATACTCCAAACCCAAGTCCGCGACCGTCTCCGGCAGTGCGGTGACGTGGGGCCCGCCGGCGACGACGGTCCCCGGAAACCCTGCGGAACGTAGCGCGGATACGATGGCGTAGCTTGAGCGCAGTGTAGTCGACATGACGCTTAAGCCGACGACGGGCGGGTTCTCGCGCAGGATAAAGTCGACGGTCTGGCGCTCGTCATATTGGAGGATGTCGGCGTCGACCGCGGCGACGGCAAAACCTTCCTTTATGAGCCGGGCGCCGACGTAACCCAAACCCAAAGGCATGTAGGTTACCGCAACCCCCTTGCTGAAGGATAGGCGAGCAAACGGCGGATTCACTAGCAGGACGTCAACCATGGTGCGTTAAATAATGCAGACTTCCGTCTATTATAACATATGGCGTTACGTGAGGTGACTGATATGTCTGACAGAAGGTTTGCGCTTGTTGGTGTTGGAGTTCATACAATAGATTATGCGACAGACGGCATTGCCCCCTCTCTCGAGCACGGGGCGAATCTGGCCATCACCGGGCCGATGAGGACTCATCCAGGCGGCATCGGCAACTCGCTGCCTGTTGCCGCAAAGCTTATGCCGGGAAAAGTCGGGGCTGCGACACTCCTCTGCGACGACGCAAACGGCCACGAATTTTTCCAGTGCATGCAGGAGGCCGGCGTTGATACCGGAGGCATCAGGTGGAATACGGAGTTTCCGGCAGACAGGAAGTTCGAGATTGTCGACCCCAAGAAGGGTGTCGTCAAAGTAAATAGAGACGACCTTAGCACGGGCATGTCCTTCGTGTGCGTGGACGCTCAAACAGGAGACCCGCTGATATTCTTTTCGCCTGGAATCCTCCAAGCTTACAACCGC
>CAZJQY010000249.1:0-2553 GCA_964548095.1 uncultured archaeon | reverse complement strand
GAATAATACGTTTCGTACGAAGTGGTGAGGGCGGAAACCGTCGCGGTGATAACTCCCGCCTCAAACGGATTCAGCGAACACCGGACATAATAACCCGCGAGGTCTTCGCACTCCGTTGTTCCGTCGTTATTCTTTTCGACGGTGGACCAGTGAATTACGAATTTATTTCCTTCAACTTCGCCCCAAATTCCCGAAACTTGGTTCGGCGTCGCCGCCTCGTCCATTATGTAAATACCTGCGCGCTCCGTAAACAGCGCGTCAATATCCGAAATGTTGCCCTGCTCGTCAAAACTCTTTATCGCAAAATAATATGTTACGTCTCCCGTGAGGTCATTCAATTCAATCGACTGTCTCGTCCCGGGTTCGGCGGGCTCTACCGGAGAAATTTCGGACGCCGCGGACCACCACGAGGTCACATCGCCCGAAAGTTCGCCGAGGGAAACCGTCGCCCTTCTTATAACATAGCCGTCAACTTTTGATTCATACGTTTGGAAGAAAACATCTTTGGGCGCAGTCCATTCAAGAACAACGCCTGTTCTGTTACCATTATACGAAACAACGAGATCCGAAATCGTCGTCGGCGGCTTTATATCCCACCTCGGAATTGCAGATACTATATCTGATATCCCCGACTCATTCCCCGCCTTATCCACAGATATTATCGCAAAGTAAAATCTTTCCCTGTTATAAATTTCCTCGTATGTAAATTCACTAATTATTTTCGTATCAAGAAATCCCGGCGGTTGAGGAAGCCACTCGGGGTAAACAAACACTTCTCCCGTATTTTCCCACCAGGAAGTTGCATCTCCGCCAAGTTCGTCTGGACTCTTCTTGTTGCGCTTTATTACATATGCACCTTTTGGAAGTTGTTTAACTCTCGCAAGATGAGTCCCGTCATCCGAAGGAACAATCCATTTAAGTGCTATTTCTCCAAGACCGTCGCCATAATTTGCCGAAAGTGAGGTTATTACTCCGGGCGGATAAGGGTCAACAGTAAGAGTCAGCGCTATATTTGCTGATTGAGCAGCACTCAAATAAGCGTGAAATATCCCCGTGCTGATGACAGGTAATAGCCCGAATATAATCATCATTCGCATGAGGTAATGCCTCATAAGTGAAGTGTTAAATTCCTTATATTTCACAACAACTTCCAAACTTTCATCCTCCACAACTCTACGCAGGGGGAATCTTTATTCTGAATGCTATAATCGCACAACAGCATTTGCGCCAATTTTATTTTCAAACTATCAGATACTCATTATCCTCCTTAACCCTGGTTCGTGGCTATTATCGTTATGTAAATCGTCTTCTGGTCGGTGCTCCCCACACTGCTCGGGGCTCCTATCCTGAACCACAGCAACTCCTCCGTTCCCTTCGCCGTGTTGTATCCGTCCTGGTCGGCGGCACTCGCAAAAACAATCCCGTCGCAAATCTGGTCATCGTTCGTCAGATTATAGTCGTCGTCGCCGTTTCCGAAATCCGCGGGCCTCGTTGCGTTAAACTGCGCATGCAATGTGTAATTATCAGTCCCGGTGCTCGTCGCAAGAGTCCATTCAACCAGACCACGGGCATTCGACGCCTTTAAGATGTACTTCTCCGTCGAATCTGTGGAATCATTGATAACCGCTGTTGACTCCGCCGCCACAGACGCCACTGCCGCCTCCAGCGTGCCAAAATCATAGGTCGTCCTCGGCACCGCCACACTCAGCGTCGGCGTTACCGTTACCGTCAGCGTCAACGTCCCCGTGGAACTCGCCCTTACCGCAGCCGGCACCGCCAGCATTCCAATCACCAGCAACCCTGCAATCATCCTTCTACTCATCTCTTCCTCCTCATAGCGAGGTTAACCCCACACTTTTTGTAAAAGTGTGGGGCTCGCACCACAAATCCCCTTTTAATTCCCCCTTTGTCAAAGTGTTTCATCCGCCTTCGGCGGGGGGGACAGGGGGATTTCCCAACGTTCCTCTTACATCGGCGAATAGTAATTCGCCCGCTACAATTCCTCTCATTCGCATCACCTCCTCCGTCAAAAAATAACGATATAATGCAACAATGCTAATTCGCTTTTTTAATCGCCCCACGGAATACAGGCCAAACCGCTCTCATTAGAGAACATCTCTAACAGAGCGATGTTTTATTCCTCTTTTCAACGGCAAAATTTATAAATAATCCTCCTCTCACATTTTCTGCTCCTTTCCTGATTAAGAGCATTCCGCACGCAGCGCCGCCGCAGAACTCAGATGCTATACACCCCGCGCCGCCCCTTACCAAAAGGGGGTGCAGTACGAATATGCTATGCTCGTCTGCCCAAGAGCGAGAACCGGTCGCGCACTTCTACAAATGCAGCTGCAGATGCTCCTTTATACAGGCGACCT
The DNA here is from genome assembly GCA_964548095.1 of uncultured archaeon. GTDB lineage: Archaea > Altiarchaeota > Altiarchaeia > IMC4 > SCGC-AAA252-I15 > SCGC-AAA252-I15. Next base: position 178 of record CAZJQY010000249.1, on the reverse strand, counting down.
TAAAAGGTCGCACTACAAAAGAACACTATGCACCTCTGCTAAATGCAGATGTTACACACCTCCGCCAAATGCAGGCGCTATGCGCCTCAATCTTTTAATTTTTCAATCTCTTAATTTCTCAATTCCTCCTTAACCCTGGTTCGTGGCTATTATCGTTATGTAAATCGTCTTCTGGTCG
>CAZJQY010000248.1:0-2565 GCA_964548095.1 uncultured archaeon | reverse complement strand
CTTCAACACCGATTACAGCATTGAAGCCGTAACCTACCTCGGCCCGGATGAAAGAGGTCTCACCATAGTCTATGCCGTAAAGCTCGGCTTGGTCCCTGATTGCTAGGGCGACACAGCACACCTTATCAGCGGTGCCCATATCCATCTTGTTGGCTTTCCTATAGGCAGGCACGGTAGACAGGTGAATGACCCCCGGGGTAAATAAAAGCGGTAAGCCTTCTGCCTTCATCAGCCAGACAACCATCCTGATGCCATCATATAACGGAATGCTCTTGTCATCGGGTACCATCAGAGTTCGCTCTCTCTCAGTTACATCTTCAATACGGGTTAACGGCAGACCATAACCAGAGGGACCGACTATCATATCCAGTGGGGAAACACTTTTAACCGTATCTAAGAGCACTTTGGGATTTCGGGCAACCTCAGGCACCGGCACCGAAGTATCTAGGATAATCTTTTCTCCATCCATACCAAAGAAATCGAAGCTTCCCGTCCCAGGGTCAATACCTATAACTCTCATTTAACCCTCCTCCTTGAGGGCTAATTTAAGGCTTAACGGGCAAACAGGGTCGGAGGCAAACCAGTCCCCGGTGAGGACAAAGGTTCTGGAGCGACACCCTTTACAGTCTTCTAAATACTGGCAACCGTGACAGTATCCAGTTCTGGTTTTTGAGTCTTTAAGCTGGTGGAAAAAGGGGGAAGAAAGCACCCCACGCCAGATTTCGCCGAGGGGTTTCTCATTGACATTACCCAAAGTCATCGGGGCAAAGCTACAAGGTTTCACATCACCATTAGTCTCGATAAAAAGGTACTCACCAAAAATACACGCTGAAGTTGACGGAGCTAAAATTCCATCGCCCACCGTTGGTATCGGAGCCGGAAGCCCCCATCCCCTCACCACAGCCCGGAAGAATGGCTCGTCAAAGAAGAACTCGACCCCCGTTTTCTGCGCCGCCTGGCAGGTAAGCCTGATGGCTTCACCATATTCCTCAGGGGTGAGAAGTTCCTCAGTATAGTTTTGACATGGCTTGAGCCCAATAAATGTTACCATTGGTATCCCAATTGAGGCAGCTAGCTCCAGAATCCCTGGTATTTCAGTGTAGTTCGTCTTCAAAATGGTGAAATTTATTGCCTCCAGAGCCCCCTCTTTGACACAACTGCGAGCCGATTGAACCACCCTTTCAAAGTTAGCCCCGTTTCTTATTGTCTCGTAGGTTGCCGGGGTGGCACCATCAATGCTTATCATTACCCTTACCCCTAGCTGCTTAAGGGCAGTGATTATCTGTGGGCTTAGCAGCATACCATTGGTAATCAGGTGAACCTCGAGTTGCCTTTGCCGCATCAAGCCTAATAACTCAAATAGGTCATCCCGAAGCAGTGGCTCTCCTCCTTCAATAATCACCCAGCCAGGCTCCAGTTCTGTTATCTCGGCTATGAGCTTCTTGGCTGTCTCGGTTGAGAGTTCCCCTTCAGGAAAGCCACGACAGTGCCTACAGCTCAGATTGCACTTGGCTGTTATTGCCCAATCTACAAAATGGGGGGATTGACTTCCACTCAAGAGATAACCCCTTTCTGGTTTTAGTCTCGCCCAGCTTAAAGTTATCTTATATGTTGCCAAGGCAGTATATCTGATACTGGGAGTAAAATCAAGCCCGCTCTATTAAATTGTTTACCAACCCCTCACCCTTTACTAAGCAACCTCCGCCTAGACATCGTTTACCAGGAAAGTTTGAAGGGGCTTTGCCCCTTCAAAAGTAATCACTCCCCCTCTCCTTTAAAGGAGAGGGGGACCAAGGGGGTGAGGTTGATAAACAATCTACTTTATCCAGCTTAAAATGTTGTCGGCTGGCTCTGCCTCTGCTATGCTTGACTATGCCTAGGATGAGAAAAGTAGCAAGCAATGCTGGCATAGGGGCTAAACGGTTTGGCCCTACCGACTACATAAAGATTACTATCTTCGGCTTTGCCCTGACCGCCCTTTGGAGTAGTTTACATACTATTGTTATTCAACTACGGCTACTGGACTTTGTGGCTGAGTCACAAAAGAATACCTACCTTGGTCTTCTTATCGGTACTGGTTTAATCCTGGCTATGGTAGTCCAGCCGATAGCTGGGGCGATTAGTGACCGCTCTGGTTTCGGCTGGGGGCGCCGCCGACCTTACATCCTAATGGGCACTATATTGGCTATGCTGTTTATCCCCGGAATAGGTTTCTGTGGTAGTTTTGTTACCCTTTTTATCATTTACTGCCTGCTCCAGGTTAGCTGCAATACGGCACACGGTCCCTATCAGGCTTTTATTCCTGACCTGGTACCCGGGGGAAAGAGGGGGCTAGCTTCAGGGGTGAAAACTCTGCTCGAGTTTGCGGGTGGGATTGCTCTGTTGTACCTGATAGCCCCCTTTATGGACAACTACTCCACCGGTAAGGGAATCTCCTGGCTATGGCTAAGTTTGGGTGTGCTGGCTATTGTCCTGCTGGGGGCCATGATTGCCACTGTCCTGACGGTTAAGGAACGACCTGGGACTGGTGGCTCTAAATTGCCCTTACTGCCTACCCTGTATAGA
>CAZJQY010000247.1:0-2597 GCA_964548095.1 uncultured archaeon | reverse complement strand
TGTAATTGCGGCGCTTGCACTCGGTGCAGGCCAGCGTCACCATCGGTCTCTTGTCAGACGCCAATGTTAATCCCTAACTTTGAGCAATATAAAAGACGGCCAAGCCGTCCCTTGTGAACCACTGTGTAAGATAGCAGAGAAGCAGCGGTTTCCGCAAGATGCGGAGCCGATTCCCGCCGGGCCCGTCCGGAAAAGGTTATGGTCGAGCAGGTGCTGCGGTATTCGAAAAGCTACAAGAACGACTTTTTCCTTTTGAATAGGCTAAAACGGCATATGGAAAATATCTCAGCCTGACAATAAGCTACGTCCCCGTGCGAAGCGGCCGGATTGATACAAGCTCTTTGGCCTCGCTCTGTCTCGCTTTAAACAGATCCCAGCGGAGCTGGAGATTCATCCAAAAGTCCTCAGTCATGACAAAGAATCTGGCGAGGCGCAGGGCTGTGCTGGGAGTCACCCCCCGGCGTTTATTGACTATTTCATTTATTCGCTGATATGGAACATGAATGGCCGCAGCCAATTCCCTCTGGGTGATGCCCATGGGCACGAGGAATTCCTCCAGCAGCATTTCGCCGGGGTGCGTAGGCTCTCTATGTGTGGGGATCCTCACCATAATCATTTCCTTTCAGTGATAATCTGTGATTTCAACATCAGCCGGCCCTGATTCGGTCCACCTGAAACAGATACGATACTGGTCGTTGATGTGAATGCTGTGCTGACCCTTTCGGTCTTTCGTCAAAGCTTCAAGCTTGTTGCCTGGTGGTATCTTCAACTCTGGGAGAATCTCTGCGTCCTGTGGGGTTTACGTTTTTGGGGAATAATTTGGCTCCATTTAGCAGGCCTTACCCCAAATAATTTTATGATTTCCAATCGTGTGCGCACGGATGAAGAGGGCTGGACTCTCAAAAGGGGTCAGATTGAGATCTACTGCAGTGTGGCCCCCGTCACCTCATTGAAATAACCGTTCCAGAGCACCCGCTGGGAGGCAATCGATGGTGAGGGCGCCCCGACGGGAAATACATCCCGGGTTGTAGTTACCCGCACAGGCCCGCCGATAGTGTTTTCAAAAGTTGGCGTGACGATGCTTCCCGGGTTGATGAGGCCACTTCTCACCACGTCCCCGCCGATTCTGATCACATAACGAGCCCTGACGCCGCCAGCGGGGTTGGCGATCAGCACCCAGTTGCTGACGCCGGGGCTTTGCATGTCGTACCAGGTCCAGTGATAGTCGGAGCCGATCGCCGTGCTCCTGGTGCCGGGGACTTCCTCGAAGGAAGGGCCCCAGAGTACCCGCTGGGAGGCAATGGAGTTCGCCGGGACGATATGCTGCACGTCCAGGTATGTGCTTACCTGCACCGGGCCACCCGTCACGCCTGCGAAAGTGCGGGCCTCGCTGCTGCCCGCCGCGATGGGGCCGCCGCTGGCGACCGGGGACCCGGGAATTTTGATCTCGTAGTATATGTTATGCCCTGAGCCCGTAGGGTTGGCGATTAGCACCCAGTTGCTGGCGCCGGGACTTTGCATGTCGTACCAGGTCCAGTAATAATTGCTGGCAAGCTCGCCCGCCGGGATGCCCGGCACCTCGTTGAAGGCGGTGTCCCCGCTCATGAGCACCCGCTGGGAAGCCATGACGTAGGCCGGCACGCTGCCGCCGACCGCATCAGACCATGTTTCCACATCTACCGGCCCTCCCATTATTCCGGGGAAGCGGGGGGTGACATTGGCGCCCGGGGCGATCTGGCCCTGGCTGCGGTTGATTGCTGCCACGTTGATGCGGTAATAGACCGGGTTGGCCGTGGGGTTGGACACCAGCACCCAGTTTTTGTAGCCGGGGGATTGCTCATCGTACCAGGTCCAATAAAAGTGGTTGGAGAGCTTCTGGGTGTCGGCGCCCACCACCTCTTCCAGGGAGTTGCCGGCCCAGAGGGTCCTCTGGCTTACCAGGGCGCCGGACTGGGCATGATAGCCGGCGTCCACCGGGCCTCCGATCAGCCCCGCGTAGCGGGTTGATAGCGTGCGGGCGGACGGTACCTGGCCCGGGCTGTAGCCGGGAAGGGACGGCATGGTCCGCGCCGTCCCGGCCACGGAAACGTCAAACCAGGCGTCGCTAGCGACACCGCTGGGGTTGGCAAACAGGATCCAGTTGGCGGCGTAGACGTTGTCGTACCAGGTGAAAGCGGAGCGCGGGCCGCTGTGGCTGATGAAGACATCGGCGACAGCGTTGCCGTCGCCAGGTACCAGATGGGAGCCCAGCGACCTAAATGCCACATAGCGGCCGTCGGCGGAGATGGCCGGATGGCTGCTGTCGCCACCGGACAAGGCGCCCGAATGGCCCATCGAAACCAGATCAGTCGAGTGGGTGAAGGTATCCTTGCAAAAGATATCCCAATTGCCGTTACCGTCGATATTGCTGAGGTTGTTCGCAATCGAATCGAAGGCGACGTATCGCCCATCGCTCGAGATGGAAGGGCTGCCGCTCCGTTCGGTCGCCTGGCCGCCGCTGGAAGTGGTCGATACCCGCGTGGTAACACCGGTCTGGGTATCCCTGACGAATATATCCCGGGCCACGTTGTCATCGTCGGCTACCAGGTTGGTGGCAA
>CAZJQY010000246.1:0-2598 GCA_964548095.1 uncultured archaeon | reverse complement strand
ATCCTTCTTCTTGGTTTTACCCCATGGAAACGGAAGCCAGTCCAGCATGGTCATCACATCCCCGTCCTTTTAACCCGAATCTCTCTCACGGGCTTGCTCTTGATGAGCACGATTTCACCGACCGCCTCGACGCTGTCGTAGCTGACGTTCTCCTCCTTGAGAACCCGCTTCATCTCAGATGGTTCAGCCGAAAGCGACCCCTTCAGAGGTTTGAGACAGAGGCTCATTATTCCGCCCGTCTCAAGGTTGAGGATGATGTCCTCAACCTTGCCGACGTACTCGCCTCTGATGCTGTAGATATCCAAGCCATAGAATTCCGAAAGTCTTTTACCCATGCTTCAACACCTCATCATATCGACCTGATCTTCAGGTCGTATATCTCCTGCGTGTACACGTACGGCTCGTCAATCCTGTCTCTCCCTGAACCCATGATGTGCTGCGACTTCACGCCGGTTGCAATAGTGATGATTTCAACTCGGTCTTCAAGGCGTGGGTCGATTCTCGCACCCCACATGACGTTCGCAGCCGGATCGAACTCTTTGGTGATAAGCTCGCCGATTTTGTTCGCGTCCCCGATGCTTAAGTCTTCGCCACCGGTTATGTGGATGAGCGCGCCCTTCGCACCCTTGTAGTCGATGTCAAGCAGGGGGTGGCCGAGCGTGTTTTTCACACTCATCTCGACTTTGTCCGGCCCTTCGCCGTCGCCGACGGAGATGACGGATATTTTTCCGCCGCCCAACACCGCCTTGATGTCTGCGAAGTCGAGGTTGATGAGCGATGGTGCCTTGATGGTTTCGGTTATGCCTTTGACGGCTCGTGCGACAATCTCGTCGGCAACGAGGAAGGCCTTGTCGATGGCGAGGTTCGGCACGTATTCGACAAGCTTGTTGTTGTCGATGACGATGACGGTGTCAGCCGCCCTCCGCAGCCTGTCGATTCCTTCGCGGGCCTTCTCGAGTCTTGCGCGTTCAAGCTTGAACGGGAAGGTGACTATGGCGACAACGATTGCGCCAACTTCTTTCCCGACTTCAGCGATGACGGGCACAGCACCGGTTCCGGTTCCGCCGCCCATACCAGCGCACAAGAAGAGCAAGTGCGTTCCTTCAAGAAGGTTAACGAGCTCGTTCCTGCTAGATTCTGCAGACTTCATCCCGATTTCCGGGAATCCGCCCGCACCCAACCCTCGCGTGAGTTTCGCGCCGATTAAAACCTTGGTGATTCTGGGGTCGAGTTTCTTCAGGTCCTGCGCGTCGGTGTTGCAGGCTAAAAGCTCTGCGCCTGTTATCCCGATTCTGCATAACCTGTTGACTGTGTTGCCCCCACCTCCTCCAGCGCCCATCACAGCGATTCGTATCTTGTTTGAGTCATCAAACTCTTCTGTTCCAACATTCTCACTTCTTTGTAGTGCATCATCCACTAATGCCTTCATTTTAAGTCAATTCCTCCGGGAAACACTATAAAAAATTTTCCCCCGTATTCTATCACTCAAGGCGGATATTTATACTTAAAATTCGATATACGCCGCCTCTATAACAATGGCCTCCACCTCATATGAACCCGCGTAAGCGGGTTTTCGGTGTAAAGGGCGTTCCCGCCTCCCGGATTTGAACCGGGGATCTTCCGGTAGCTGTCTTCCGCCGGAAGGCACAGGACTCCGTGAGTCCGCGAGTCTTCCGGAAGCTGCCGCGACTGTAATGGACTAACTCCATTCGACCAGACTACAGCCAGACGCGTTGACCAAGCTACGCTAAGGCGGGATTCGTGGAATAGATATACGCTTACATGATATTAAAATCTTTTATTTAAGCCCGACTTCCCGATTGTAATCTGATGGTGCGGGTTACGCAGAGGAGAAGCCAGGCATCACTCGAACTTCCCATCGAGCGGTTCCGGATGCAGGACGACGTGAACGGGAGGATTAGGCATGTGCTCCTGCAGGCGGGGGACAAGCAGCCTGTTGGTTTCTACCGGAGCCTCATCTCCGCGATGGGGGATGACGTGCAATTCTCTATAGCCTACCCCGACGGCCGGTTCGAGAAGGTTTCTCCTGAAGTGGAGGACGCGCTCACAGGACTTTCCGAGGAGCGTCCTGGCCGCGTCAGCCTGTACAGCATTCACACGTCTCCGTCTAGGTATGCGCAGGATGCGTTCGTTGCGCTGTCTTCTGATGCGGGGCCGTCCCTCATCTTGGGCGATGACGCATTGGTGAGCGACCGCAGTGGGATATTCCACAAGCGTGATGGGGACGCTAAGGTGTTGGCGGCTGTCTTGGGTGGGCGAGGTTTCGTCCGCGTCTCGCCGGCGGTCGAGGCATTGGGTCTGTCGTGGTTTCAGGGCGGGGATGTTGTCTCTGACGAGCGGAGCATACTCCTCGGGCCGGATGTGCTCAACCAGAACCTTTACCGTAGGATGGTGGGGCACCAGCGCGCGATGGAGAAGGTCCTCGGCTTAGGATACTGGATGAGCCAGCGCTCGAAAGACGACGTGAAGTGGCTTGTGAACGCTAACATGAACGAGAGTTTCGAGTTCGACGACGTCTGGACTTACACGCGGAGAGACCTCACGAAAATGAAGCTTGATGACCAGACTTTCGTCGAG
>CAZJQY010000245.1:0-2610 GCA_964548095.1 uncultured archaeon | reverse complement strand
TAAGCAGGGTGAAGACGCACCCCTACACTCAGAAAGACTTCGAAGACGTTGGAAGGCTCGTCGGGAAAATGCGGGAGGCAAATTTCAAGCCCACACTCCCCACTCCCCCCGAGCTTGACGCGGAACGAATCTTCTCAGACAAAAGGCAGAACGTCTTGGAGAAGCTTCTCATGTTCAAGGAGTTCATAGCGAAAGCGGAGTCCCAGACATCCAGAGACTTCCTCATGCTCGGCTGGCTCTCAATACTCGAGCAGGCCTCCAACATGCGCCGCGGCGGAACCGGCCTCAGATACGAGCCCCGCTACGGCAAAGACCCGAAGAAGCTTCTCTTCGAGAAGTACGCCGTCATGATGGAAGACCTGGCGGCTCTCGTGCGGGACAGGCGGCCCAAACCGCAGGCAACCGTCGTCGAAGAATCATTCCTCACATCCGGAGGCAAACTTGCGGACGCGTCAGCCGACGCCATCATCACCTCGCCCCCATACCCCAACTGCTTCGACTACGCTCAAATATACGGAATCGAACTTTACATGGGCGACTTCGTGAAGGACGAAAGAGGTCTAGAGGCAGTCAACGACGGCGCGATACGCTCCCACATGCATATGAAGCTTGCGCAAGGCAGGAAGTGGGGGAACAAGCGGCTCACTGAATCCCTGAACCGGCTCCTCCGGCGTATTCCGCCGGCGCACCTGTGGGACCCGAAAATTCCAGTCATGCTCGACGGATACTTCGCTGACATGGATGCGGCAATCCGGCTCACGCACGCGAAGCTTGCTCCCGGCGGCTCGGCCCTTCTTGTAGCCGGCAACGTCTCCTACGGGGGTGCGGTCATCCCCGTCGACCTCATGCTGTCCCAAATAGCACTTGACGCAGGGTTCAAAGACATAAGCGTCCAAGTCGCGCGGCTCCTCGCCCCGGAACTCCCCCCACAGCAGCTTGCCGCAGGAGGAAAACTCCTCAGGGAAAGCATCATCTCCATGAGAAAGTGAAGGGAAATCCCGTATTAATTCCGGGCCTTCCCCATACATACTATGCCTCGAATCTCCAAAATCGGCGGCCCCATAGACGGCGTCCGGCCTGAGCTCGTCCGCCTGCGCGACCACATTCGGAGTACGTCAATCGAAGACCCCTACGTTCCTCGGGATACGGGCGGACGTATTGTCCCCGTCACCCGGGAAGACGTGGTGCAGCGGCTCACCTTAATCCGAGACCACCTCGTCGGTAACCCGATTGACGTGCCCGCGCTTGCCGCACGCTTCCAAATCCCGCTCGAGGGTCCGGATTTCGAGCGCAAGGTATTCGACTCTCAGGTGATGCGAGGCTACGACGTACCCCCCGAGCTTTCACTCACCAGCCTGTATGCTGAGCCGTCCCCCCAACCGACCGTCGACGGCTATCTCACGGCTCCGCCAAAATTCTATAGTCTCTGTTTCGGCTTAAACCGAAGCCTCGGAGACTTCAAGGCCGGCTCGGTCCTTCCTTTCTGGAAGTACCCTGACTTGCCAGAGCTCGATGTGAATCAGGCTAACGTCGACTTCTCCGCGAATCCCACGGGCTGGACGAAGCTGCATGTCATCATCCCCGAGGATGGGCCTCCCGCCGTCGACGTAAACCCAATACAGCTTTCGCGCGTCGCCCCCCAAGAAAAACCGGCCGTATTGGACGAGCTTGCACGCATGAAGCAGAACGCGGACCCAAAGGCGCTGCGCTCCCTCGAATACCGCGGGCGACTGCTCGACGCTGAGGGGACGAGCCCCTTCTTATATCGCGACCGCGGTATTGCCTTGGCGCTTCTTGGGTTGCGCGTTGCCGAGCTTGTCGGAGCGGCCTCCGTCGGAATATTCGGCGGCTTTGCGGAAGTCTCCGACGAGAAAATCCACGAGGCCATACACAGGCGCGAGGACGGGCGGCCCCCGACCTTCACGTCCCAGGACCTGCACTACCTAAAGATTATGGCCGCCCTACGCCGCGGAAACTCCGGATTTCCGATAGGAAACATCCACCAGTACACATACCCATAAAATGTGGGTAAACGCAGTCTGAGCGAAGCGATGTTTGGGCGGAGGCCGCAGGCCAAAGCCGTTTAGCCGCTGTTAAGATCCATGAGCCAAGGGTGAAAGCTGATGTGTGAAACACGGGAGGAGACGCGGAAAATGGCGACGGATTATAGATCCATAAATTCTTGGTTAGTCAATCCCGCTTGTTTTATTATTGCTTTCAGCGTGCCGATGGCTAGTGTTTTTCCAGGATGATTTGGAATCGTGGTTCTTCTTTTTGTTGAAGGATTGTACCAGATTTCGTGGCTGCCTTTAGCTTGCCGGTCGAAAACAAAACCTGCCTTCCTCAATTTCTTGATGACGTCAGAAGCAGTATGCGGAGTCAGGCGAGTCATCATCCAACTGCTACTGGGATTTCTAAGTCGTGAACAAAACGCTTAGGTTTCCTAGAGGCAGACGCAGGCAAAGGATCACCGTGTTCAATATAGGATTCAACAAGCTTTCGGGCTACATCACGGGCAATCTCCAAAGTTTCCGCGATAGTCCTGCCCTGAGCCACCAAACCTTGGATACTGTCGCTGGTGGCAAGATAACCGCCTTCCTCCAACTCCTC
>CAZJQY010000244.1:0-2621 GCA_964548095.1 uncultured archaeon | reverse complement strand
CACCGAAGAGCAGATGACCAAGATTGGCCAGATGATTGCCGCGACCCAGCAGGCTGAGGAACAGCAGAAGAGGTTCCTCTCCGAGTCGCCGAGCTACATTCGCTGAGAGGGAAGCGCATGGAACGAAAGCAGGCCCTCATCGCCCTCCTGGTATTTGCGGTCGCGGCCGCCCCCCGCATCTACTACATGAATGCGGGCCTCTATCACACGGACTCCGTCATCGAAGCCCTCGCCGTCGAGAAGACGTACGCGACCAAAAGCCTCACCTACATGCACGCCCCCGGCTACCCTGGGCAGGTGGTAGTAGTCACGGCCTTCTACGCGCTCCAGCGGCTTTTGGGCGGACCCGTCTCCGCCGAGTTCGCTGCAACCTTTGCGAGCGCAATCATGGGCGCATTGGCTGTTGTCGCGGCATACTTCTTCGTGCGGGAGTATCTTGAGTCTGAGGAGGCAGCCCTCTTCTCGGCCCTAATCCTCACAGTGTTCCCGGTGTTTCTCTCCATCAGCGCATACGCGAAAGACCACACCACAGAAGCCTTCTTCCTGCTCGCGGCAGCCTACTTCGCAACGAAGGCGAGGAAAAAAGCCTCCCTAAAGCTGACGGTCGTCGCCTCCCTCCTCCTCGGCTTTGCCGCCGGCGTCCGCATCGTAAACTTCATGTTCTACCCAATCTTCCTCCTGCTCCTCTGGGACGGAAGACTCCCCATCACGTACGTCATGGAAGACGGCGTCTACAAAATCAAGCCCTCACGAAACATAAAAGATGTGGCATTCGAGCTCGCAGCCGCGATACTCCCATCCTTACTCGTCTTCCTACTCCTCTACGCGAAGATGTTCGCAACAGACGGGCTCGAGCCGCTGCGAAGCGTCAGCGAGTATGCGGGGTTCCTCGGCGTCTACTCGCAGGTGATGCCGCTTTCCATCAAGTGGGCGACCTTCTCCCTCACGAAAGCGGGCTGGCTCCTCGCCGCCGCCGGCTTAATCCTCCTCGGCCGCAAGAGCCCCTACCGCGCGGCAACCCTACTCCTGTGGTTCCTCTTCTTCTTCATCTACAGCGGAAACCTGCGAATCACAACCCCCCGCTACGTCATCCCAGGCCTCATATCCCTCACCTTCCTCATCGGCTACTTTTTCAGCGAAATCTACCGTCGCATCAACGCCGTCTTCGCCATCATCTGCGTCCTCATCCTCGCCGCCGCAATGTTCAACGCGATACGGCCAATACTTGAGTTCCGCAAAGACTTCAGCGGCCCAAAAGAATTCGCACTCAGCGTCCGCAAAACAACCGAACCCAACGCCGTCATCATCACCATGGACGAATCCTACCACCTCCAATACTACGGCAACCGCTCAACCATCAGCCACCCCACCAACGGAGACCCAGCCAAAATCGAAGAAAACATGCAAAAAATCAGAAGCCTCCTCGACGACGGCACCCCCATCTACATGGGCTCAACCGCCTTCTCCTACGACACAGCCGACAACCTCCAATACGACCGAGCCTCCGGCGCCCTCATAAACAGCCTCACAGGAAAACCCTACACACGCCTCGCATACGATCCAAACTCCAAATCCATCAAACAACTGGAAACCGGCCTCGTCGTACCCCTCACCGGACGATGGATGCTCGAACTATTCCAAACATTCAAAGTCACCTACATCGGAAGCTACGACAACGAAGACTGGCACCACAACGACATCACAGAAGGAAAATTCAAAGAACACCTATTCAAAATAGAAGCATACTAAACAACCTTTAAGAAAGGTTGAAGTAGAGAACTTGCGGGGCCCAGTCAATAGTCTACATGAAATATAAGCTTTTCATCTAATGCTTAATGATGAGCGCCCCAAAAGAGATTCTCGACTTGGTTGAGCGTTTCGAGAAAAACAAGCAAGCCTACGTCAGCCAAAGCTACAACGAAACCCAGCTCAGGGAAGAGTTCGTAAACCCGTTCTTTGAGACGCTTGGATGGGATGTAAGAAATGTTTCCGGCAAGGCTGAAGCCTACAAGGACGTAATCCACGAGGACGCCATCAAAATAGGGAAAACCACCAAGGCCCCCGACTACTCCTTCCGTATTGGCGGGACTAGAAAGTTCTTCCTTGAGACGAAGAAGCCGGCAGTCAACATCGAGGCTGATGCTAGCCCCGCTTATCAGATTCGAAGGTATTCGTGGAGCGCGAAGCTGCCTCTCGCAATCTTGACGGATTTTGAGGAATTTGCCGTATACGACTGCCGTCAAAAGCCCCTACCGACTGACTCAGCGAGCGTGGGCAGGATACTTTACATACATTACAAAGAGTACGCAAGCCGTTGGGACGAGATAGCCAGCATTTTCTCTAAGACGTCGATAGAGCAGGGTTTGTTCGACCAGTACGCCGAGTCTGTTAAAAGCAAGAAGGGCACTTCCGAGGTCGACGACGAATTCCTGAAGGAGATTGAGGAGTGGCGGGACATGCTCGCCCGGAATATTGCCCTCAGAAATCCAAAGCTCTCTATTCGGGAGATGAACTTCGCAGTCCAAACGACCATAGACAGAATAGTTTTCCTGCGAATCTGCGAGGACAGGGGAATCGAACCCTACGGGCAACTTCAGGAACTCGCGGCAAAAGACAACGTC
>CAZJQY010000243.1:0-2637 GCA_964548095.1 uncultured archaeon | reverse complement strand
TGCACGAAACAAGCTTTTGTTCAATAGGGCATTGTCACCAAGAGCGGTTTCTACTGTGAATCCAGACCTAAGCGTTCTGACCGGATGGAGACGAACCGGTGGACTGCACCGAGGTCTCCATTTGACGTAGGCCATCAAGGGTAAGCCAGCCTTCTCTTAGGGCATAGATCAAAGCCTCGGTGCGCGAATGAACCCCAAGCTTCGTGAAGATATTGTCTAGATGGGTCTGGACCGTGCGCACGCTAATAGTAAGGTTCCTGCTGATTTCCCTGTTGCTCATCCCTTTCGCGACTAGCTTGAGTATATCCAGCTCACGGGTTTGTAGTTTCTCAAGGCTTCTCCTGTCCTCGCCTTTACGGGCAGTTACACGCTGTCGCATCCGATTCCATGCTTTCAGGTCGACCACACCCTGCCCGGCATGTATCATACGTATAGCATTAACCAGCTCACGAGATGAAGTTTCTTTCAACAAATATCCAACTGCCCCTGCCTCCAGGGCACCAAGCATATATGCCTCATAGTCGTAAGCACTAAGCATGATAATGGCAGTAGCCGGGCAGGCTGCTTTAATCTGCTTCGCAGTTTCGATGCCATCGAGACCAGGCATGATAATATCGATTATGGCAACATCCGGATGTAGTTCCTTTGCCAGTTCGATAGCTTCTTTGCCATCTGCTGCCCTGGCAACAACTTCCAAGTCGGCTTCTTCGCTTAGAATCGAGCATGACCCGTCCCGAACAATCGCATGGTCATCGGCAACTAGAACCCTGATTTTCTCTTTAGCGTCTTTCACCCAAGTCAACCTAAGCCAAATATATTAAATCTATTAATAAGTATATCAAAGCATTGGATAGCGCCTAATTCAGGCGTGCTTTTCTGGCCAAATAGGCTCAGTCTCAAGTATACTCTTTGGCTATCATTCTCTGCTTTACGAAGCAGAGAATCCGAACAACATACCTAGGCAAGGCGCTAGTCCATACAGAATTATCGCACAAATTACGTACTCGTTTATGGATTAATAGTCATAAATAGCATACTATCTTGACAAGCAGGCGCGTCTTGATGTATAATACCTTTCTACAAACTACTGAGTCAGGCTTTTGGGCCAGTGGCTCAGGCTTATCAAGTGCAGACCATCACTTCTGCACTAAATTATGTCTATTTGCCTCTTTATCATAATAGAAAGGCGTAAGCGAAGAGGGAACATGGCGAGAATAGGAGTTTTTTTGTGTCATTGTGGTAGTAACATAGCCGGGACTGTGAACATCCCGGAGGTGATGGAGGCAGCAAAGAAATTACCGCAGGTTGTTCATGTTGAAGATAATAAGTTCACCTGTAGCGACCCTGGTCAGGCATCTATTCGTCAAGCCATAACTGAGCAGCGGCTTAACCGAGTGGTCATTGGTGCTTGTTCACCACGCATGCACGAGGTGACTTTTCGTAAAACGGTGGCGAGTGCTGGCTTGAACCCTTATCTTCTAGAAATCGCAAACCTACGCGAACACTGTAGCTGGGTTCACCCTAACCAAGTTGAGAAGGCCACCGCTAAAGCTATAGACCTTCTACGCAAAGCAGTGGCCAGAGTTCGCTGGCAGGAGCCTCTGACTCCCAGGCAGATTGGTGTTACCAAGCGTGCCTTGGTCATTGGTGGTGGGATTGCTGGCATTCAGGCCTCCCTGGATATCGCCAATGCTGGCTATGAAGTGGTTTTAGTTGAGCGGAAGCCCTCTATTGGAGGGCGTATGGCCCAGCTGGACAAGACCTTCCCTACACTGGATTGTTCGGCTTGTATCCTCACTCCCAAAATGACTACAGTTGGTCAACATCCCAACATTAATCTTATGAGCTATAGTGAGCTCGAGGCTGTCTCGGGGTATGTGGGAAACTTCCATGTCAAGATTAGAAAGAAAGCCCGCTATATCGATATGAACAAGTGTACCAGCTGTGGAGAGTGCACCAAGGTCTGTCCCGTCACGCTAAAGAGTGAGTTCGACGAGAATCTAGGTGAGCGAAAGGCTATCTACATTCCTTTCCCTCAAGCAATACCCAACAAGTATACCATTGATAAGCGAGGGTATCCGCCCTGTCGGGTGGCTTGCCCTGCTGGAGTCGATGCTCAGGGCTATATTGCTCTCATTTCTCAGGGCAAGTTCAAGGAAGCACTAGAAGTGGTGAGGCGGACAATGCCTTTCCCAGGCGTCTGCGGGCGCGTGTGCAATCATCCTTGTCAACGTGATTGTGAGCGGGGCACCCTAGATGAGCCCATTGCCATCCAGAGTCTCAAGCGTTTCATTGCTGACTACGAGCTCAAGAGTAGTCCTGAAAAAGTGCCTCCCGCCCCTCGGACTAAGGAAGCTAAGATAGCCATCGTTGGCTCTGGGCCGGCTGGTCTCGCCTGTGCTTATGACCTCGTGAGGAAAGGATATGCAGTCACGGTATTTGAGGCCATGCCTGAGGCGGGAGGTCTCCTAAGATATGGCATCCCAGAATATCGACTGCCTAAAAGCATACTGGACAGTGAAATAAACTACATCAAAGAGACGGGAGTTGAGATTAAGACCAGCACGCCAGTAGAAGATATTGGAAAACTTTTTGAGCGTGAGTACAAAGCTGTTTTCCTGGCTACGGGTGCCTCCG
>CAZJQY010000242.1:0-2639 GCA_964548095.1 uncultured archaeon | reverse complement strand
TACTTTCGTCGCACTCAGAGGTTTGAGAGGGAGGAACGCTCTGACGGTTTGAGGAGGCTTTCGCTTACCCTCCTCTGAGTTGCGCGTCTACCGCCCTTTTTCCTGCGTTTCATGTTGTAGATGACGAGCAGGATGAGGAGGGTAAAAACGATGACTACGAATGCGGGCAAGGCGAGGAGAAGGAGTTTCCGTTTTTTCACTATTTTCTCCTGCGCGGTCTTTGATTCATACAGGGGCTTTGTATTCTCCTTGTTCACCTCGAAGACGTAGTCTCCTGAAGAGGGGATGTCTAGATAAACGACGCCGTTTGCGTCAGTCATGGAGGTGAGAGCGTAGGGGCTTGTGAGCGCTACGGTTACTCCCGGCAGTGCTTCCCCGCTGCTTGAGAGCGTCACCTTCAGCTTCTTCCCTTCGACTGCGTAAGTTAACACGATTGGATGAGGCTGCACGGTGAGGGAGATGGTTGCGGTCTCGTATCCTGTCTTCGCCGCCTCGAGCGTGTGGGAGCCTGCCTCCTCTGGGAGGAAGGATTTCCCGGTGAGCGTCTGTTTCGTGCCGTCGGGCTTTGTTGCGGTGAGTTCTGCTTCGACTGAGGCGCCGATGTTGTCTGAGACGGTGATGGTCGCCGGCTGGCCGACTTCGACCGTCTCAGGAGTGAGGGTGATGTTCAGGTTTCCGGTTACTGTGACGGTCTTCTCTGCGCCCCAGTACATGGCCGGCGTCTTCGAGGCGGCGATAGAGTAGGTCCCAGCCTTCGTGAATTTGATTGCATATAATCCTCCCGCATCTGTCGAGTCTTGTTTTCCGTCGATTGTTAGTGAGACGTCTCCTACGGCGTTGCCCTGCTGGTTTTTCACGGAGACCCTTGCGTCCTCTCCGACCTTGGGCGACTTCGGGTAGACGTCGACTTCAAGCTTGTTCTTCGATTCGAACGTCGTATCAACCGTCTTGTACCGGTCCTTCTCCACGATGAGCGTGTACCTGCCGATTGCAGTCGGCGTGTAGACGACGGTCCCAGATGATGCTGTCGTGAACGTGTCGAAGGAATTGTCTGGCGCAGTCACCGTCACAATCGCAAGCTCGAGGGGCGCGCCCCCTGATTCGACTTTTACGGTGACTGGTTCGCCGACGACAGGTTGCTCGGGAGTCACGGTGATGCGCGGAAGATTCTTGTCGGAGACGACCAGCGTCTTGTTCACCCCCCAGTAGCGGGAGCTGATTTCTCCGATGAGGATGGTGTAGGTTCCCGACTTGTTGACTGTGAAGTTCGCCCCTCCGCCAAGCTTGGTCTCGGCGGTGAGGTAGACGCGCCCCCCCTCGTCGAGGAGCTTGACGCCAACGCTTGAGGGTATCGCCAGGGACACGACCTCTCCGACGACGGGGTTTTCGGGGTAAGGCCCGTCAACGGAAAGTTTCTGGCGGGCGTTGAACTCAATCTTCCCGCAGTAGTCTCTGCCTGTGAGCGTCATCTGGTAGTTTCCGTGGTTTTCGGGCGAGTACTCTACTTTCCCTGCCGAGTCGGTCGTCCGCTTCTCGGTCTTAGTCGTGACGGTGTTGTAGATGTCTACTTTAACACCGGAAATAGGAAGCTTCGACTGGGAGTCTGTGAAGGTGAGTGTGAGCGTTTTGCCGACCAACGGCAACTCGGGGTTGTAGGAAACTTCAGGAAGCCGTCCGACAGAGAAGTTCATGGAGATGTTTTCGACGCTAACGTTTCCGCGCTTGAGCTCAGCCCGCGCCGTGTGCGCGCCGCAGTTTAGCTCATCCACCTCCCAGTCCCACTCGCTCGACTTAATCGTTTCGCCGCTCCCCACGTTCTTCGTGGAGAGAAGGTAGTCGTCGACATAAAACGCCACCTGGTAGTTGCTCTCCGGATCCTCGAGCTCCACTTCAATATAGAAGTTCTGGCTCTGCTCTATCTTGCTCCGCGACAGGTCTATGGAATAAAAGCTTATTGCGGACGCGGTTCCCAACAGACAGAGGAGGGTGGTAAAGGTGAGAAAAATCTTGTTGCTCATGTGTTACGTATACGAGTAATTGCTTAAATACCTGCGTCGCACCTTACAGGAATAGGACCAACTGGGTCACGTCTTCGCCTTTTTTTGTGTAGTTTTTCAGGACCACCTCTTTTGCGAAGCCCCTGTCTTGGAAGAACTTTCTGGCTTTTTTGTTCGACGATTTCACGCGCACGACGACCCGGTGAATGCCCGTCTCCTTGAGGAACTCAAGCAGCCGCTCGATGAGCCTTGAGCCAACACCCGTCCGCTGCAGTCCTGGGTCGACGGAGATGGGGCCCAGCTCAGCCCGCCCGACGTGCTCCTGGTAGAGCGCTCCCGCAAAGCCGACGACCGTGCGCTGCGATTCCGCCACAAACAACCTGAAGTCCGGACGCAATGAAGCCTCGACGATGAAGGCCTCGGTTACGGGAAACTCCTCGAACCACTCGCACGCCATGTCATGGAGCCGGACGATGGACGATGCGTCCTCCCGCCGGAAGCCGCGCACCCTGCAATCAGTCATCGGTATTAATATCTCAGCAATAAAATAAAGTTAGTTATGAGCGCAGTAAAATATATCGTCGTGTTGGGCGACGGGATGAGCGACCGCCCGCTTCCCGAGCTTTCAGGGAAGACTCCGCT
>CAZJQY010000241.1:0-2645 GCA_964548095.1 uncultured archaeon | reverse complement strand
CCTTCGGTGAGATACGGGAGGGCGAGACGCCCAAAGAATTATTCTGCTGTTGAATGATTACTTTCTCGGGTGATACTGTCACCTGTCAAGAACCACTGGTCAGAGACCAGTGGCATGTAAAACATCTACGAATGGTTCTTGACAGCAGACTTTGCCACCAGTCAATTGACTGGTGGAAAAGTCCTAATTTTTATACTTTCGATGCAACATATTTACCTTATCCTTATCCGAGTATACATCGAATCAAGACGTTTATGGGAGGTTGACTTAAATGGCAGACGCAGAAGAAACCAAAACCGAGGAACCGAAAATCGAAGCGAAGAAGAGGAAACCGCGTGTAAAAAGAAAAACAGCGGAAAAAAGAACAGTCACCAGGAAGGAGACGGTAATCCGGGAAGACCGGGGGCCGACGATTCTCGGGCTCCCTCAGACGCCAGTCATCCTCGCCCTTGTGGTAATCGCCTTCGGTATCGGCATCGTCATGTCAGGGAGAACTCCCAGCACAACACCAGCCGGCGGACAGACCCCAGCCGGCGGCGAAACAACAACCATCACCCCAAGCTCGTCCTACGGCACCGTCAAACTCGACTTCTACGTCATGAGCCAGTGCCCCTACGGGACACAGGTGGAAGACGCCATAAAGCCTGTTTTGGACAAGCTAGGTAAAGCCGTCGACTTCAGCATCAACTTCATCGCAACCGACTTGGGCGGCGGAAAATTCTCCTCACTCCACGGCCAGCCAGAAGTCGACGAGAACATAAGGCAGCTTTGCGCCATCAAGTACTACCCGAACACGTACATGGACTACATCGTCTGCAGGAACAAGAACATACAGTCTCCAAGCTGGCAGTCCTGCGCGAGTCAGGCGGGGATTGACACAGGAAAGATTCAGGCCTGCTTCGACGGCGGCGAAGGAGCCCAGCTTCACTCAGCCTCCATCCAGGAGTCCGAGGCCGTCGGCGCGCAAGGCAGCCCGACCATCTACGTGAATAACCAGCCGTATCAAGGCGGCAGAGACTCGAACGCATTCCAGCGCGCGCTGTGCGCGAACCTCCAAGGGCATCCGGCATGCGCGAACCTGCCTCCGTGCGGGCTAGACACCGACTGCACAGCCCAGCCCGGGAAAATAGGCCGCTGCCAGAACCCGAACACACAAGAGGCGAAGTGCGTTTACTCAGAGGACGTGAAATTCGAGATAATAGTGCTAAACGACAAACAATGCGGAACCTCCTGCGACACAACACAGCTAAGCCAAGTCTTAAAGCAGATGTTCATCGCCGCAACACTACGCTCCGTAGACATCTCGACCGACGAAGGCAAGAAACTTGTGGGTGAACTCGGGATAACAGTAGTCCCAGCCTACATCTTCGAGCCGAAGGTGACGACAAGCTACACCTGGGAGACAAACACGCGAATCCAATCGGCGTTCGAACGCAAAGGAAACTACTACAAGCTCTCGGACGACGCAACAGGCGCAAGCTGGTTCGTTTCCGCTGAGGCGCGGAAGAAGTACCAGGACGCCATCGGGCTCTCGCCAGGCGACAACAAGCCGCAAGTAGACTTCTTCGTCATGAGCTACTGCCCGTACGGGAACCAGGCTGAGGAGGCGATAGCAGGCGCCTACGACATACTCGGCGACAAGGCAGCCTACATACCCCACTACGTGATTTACGAGAACTACGGCGGCGGAGGCCCCAACTACTGCCTCGAAAACGGCCAATACTGCAGCATGCACGGCATACAGGAGCTCAACCAAGACATACGCGAACTCTGCGTCTACAAGAGCCTTGGCGCAGGCAAGTACTTCGCGTTCGTCAAAGCCATGAACAAAAAGTGCAGCGCCCAGAACGCGGACTCCTGCTGGACGGCCGTCGCAAGCGACCTCGGCTTAGACACGAAAGCCATAAGCCAGTGCGAGAAGGACGAAGGCCTCGCGTTGGTGAAGAAGGAGAAGGAGCTCAACAAGGTCCTGAAGGTCTCAGGTTCTCCGACCGTCTTCGTTGAGGGAGACCAGTTCAACGGAGCGAGAACCGCCTCAGGATTCGCAAGCGCCCTGTGCGGCAAATTCAGCCAAGCACCTGCCGAATGCGCCAACATCCCGGCAGACACGGCAGCGGCGGCTGCGCCAGCAGGCGGCGGATGCGGTTAAGCTCTCCCTTGAGGCGAACGTGATGCAGGAGACCCCTGCATCACACCAATCTTTTTTTCTTAATTTCTCCCGCAGCGGAAGCAGGCGAGGAACCCCGCATGTAGGGTTTATACTCTTAGAATTGCTATAGTCTATGCGGCAGATGGATAACAGAACCCACGACCGGCAGATTCGAACGCATCTTGCGTGGATTTTCAGCTTAAGCCTTCTGATTCTCACCTTCATCTTCTTCCGCATCGACTACACGGACTTCGCATCAGTCGCCAATTTCGTGGGCTACGGGGCTGGTAGTTACTATCAAGCGTATCCTGGTGGGCCATACGGCGGCGACGTAGACGAAGGAGACGGGGACGTAGATGAAGACGCAACACCAGACGCAGACGAAGGAGACGAAGACATAGAAGAAGACATATACCCGGGAGACGGCGACATATACCCGGGAGATGGGGACGTAATCCCAGACGGAGACGGTGACATCGACTTGGGAGATGGAGAT
>CAZJQY010000240.1:0-2647 GCA_964548095.1 uncultured archaeon | reverse complement strand
AGTGATATAATATTATTCATCGGTGAAGACCAACCAGCCGCCAAGGGATATGAGCTGGCTAATTGTGTCCTTGATGTGGGACTAAGGTTTCAGGTTAAGAGAATATATACTTGCGCCGCAGCTCTGACTCGCATCCACCACACCGAGCAGCCCGGTGTATGGGGAGTAGCCACCAGCCAGCAGGTGGCTAAGGATTTGGAAAGATATGATTTGGTGCAGAGGGGTAACCTTCACATTGCCGGATTAAATGGATTACTGCTAGGCATAGCTAAAGAGAGGGATATTGAGGGTGTCTGCCTACTGGGTGAAGTGCCTATGTATGCCACTCGAATACAGAACCCAATGGCTGCCCTAGCTATACTTAAGGTTCTGACCAAAATACTAGATATTGAAATTGATACGGCTGAGCTGGCACAGCTAGCTAGGGAGACAAAAGAGAAAATGAAGCAGGCAGCGGCGGCAGCTATGGGAGAGTATATAGACTACTTTACCGAGCCTATCTGGGAATACGGGGAAGAGGAGGAAGAAGAAGAGGAATAGAACTATGGAGCCCACTATATCATTGTCCATTGAGAAGACCATTGCTGACCTAGCTGACAGTGACAAGCCGCTACTCAATTCAAGGCTAATTGACCTATCAAACCTAAATCCAGAAGAGCTGAGGTTTTTTGAACAGGCATGGGCAGCGATTGAACCAAAACGGCGACGGCAGATTGTGTATCAGCTGGTTGAGCTTGGCGAGGATAACTTTGAACTTAACTTTGATAGCCTGTTTAGGAATTGCTTGAAAGACCAAGATGCTGAGGTGCGGAGCAAGGCTATTGAGGGTTTGTGGGAAAATGAGGAGGCATCTCTGATTAACCCCCTAGTTAATCTACTAGAGCAGGATAGCTCGGAGAAGGTGCAAGCAGCGGCAGCCACAGCACTGGGTAAGTTCGCCAGGCTAGCTGAGCACAAAAAGCTACGCTCCTGCCACACATCCAAGATATGCCAGGCTCTGCTCACCACAATTGGTGATAAAAGCAAGCCGATAGAAGTCAGACGCCATGCCCTAGAGGCAGCAGCTCCGTTAAGCCTCCCCCAGGTGAGGAAAACCATCATGGAAGCCTATCAAAGCCATAATCCTAAACTTAGAATCAGTGCTATTTACGCTATGGGTAAGAGCTGTAACTATTCCTGGCTACCTCTGCTGCTAAAAGAGCTAGCTAGTGCTGATGCTGAGATACGCTACGAAGCAGTCGGGGCATGTGGCGAGCTAGGAGAAGAAGAAGCAGTCCCCTATCTCATTAAGCTTATCAACGACTCTGACATTGATATCCAACTGGCGGCTATTCAAGCACTAGGCAAGATAGGTGGCAGTGAGGTTAAAGAGTGCTTAGAGCAGTGCCTGAATAACCCCAGTGAGGTAATTCACCAAGCGACAGCACAAGCTCTACATGAGCTAGAGGTGGGGGAAGACCCATTCTCTTTCAGAGTTTAAACCATTGAGGGCAGTATGATTATCGGCAGCAAGATTATACTTCGTGACAAAAGATTAGCCGATGCCCTAGACGACTACACCTGGCGAACCGACCCTGGGTTAGCTCGGCTTGATGCCGCCCCACTACTAACTATTACCTTTCCCCGGTATCTATCAGACTACACCAGCGAGCTGGGCTACTCTGCCTCAACCAGACACCCATTGGCTATAGATACCCTAGACGGTAAGCACATTGGCAACTGCGTATATTATGGCGTTAATGAAGCTAGAGGTGAAGCTGAACTAGGTATTATGATTGGCAACCGTGACTACTGGGATAAGGGCTATGGTGCCGATACAGTAACCACTCTGGTCAGCTATATTTTTCGCCAGACAAACCTCAAGCGAATCTACTTGAAGACCCTGGATTGGAACGGACGGGCGCAAAAGTGCTTCAAAAAATGCGGCTTCACTCCATATGGGCACCTAGTCAGGGATGGATATAGCTTTGTGCTTATGGAGATACACCGTAAACAGTGGAAAGAACAACAAACGGAATCTCTATATCCTTAGAACAAGAGCCCAGGGCAACATCTATTTTATTGCCGCACCAGTTCCATGCCCTTATCAAAAGCTACCATATTGTCATCAAATCTTTTTCCGGAGAACCTTTCTCGCAGTACTGGCTTCATTGACTTTCTATCCAGAGGCAACACATCAGTGCCAATTAGAGCGCCAACCAGAATCATATTGGCAAAGATGGGATTCCCCATCTTCATTGCCTCATCGGTAGCGTTTACTACCCACGACCTAGCTGAAAACTTCTTGATAGTTTCCATAAGCTCATCTAGGTCGGGATATTCAGCAGCACCAGTGATGACAGCAGGAGGATATATTGGTCTAGGGTTGATTATAACCATAACATTTGGGTTGCCAAATTGTCCCAGCATTCGTAGGGTCTCCACCGGCTCCATGCCGAGAATAAAATGGGCATGCCCGGTGGGAATCAGACAACTATACTGGGTTTCTTTTGAGATTCTTATATGGCTGGCAACCGACCCACCTCGTTGGCTAGCCCCATAGGTATCCGAAACGCCTATGAAGTAACCTTCTCTTACTAAGGCCAAGCCAATAAGCAACGACATCAATACATTACCCTGCCCCCCGACGCCAGCCGCAATTAAATTA
>CAZJQY010000239.1:0-2673 GCA_964548095.1 uncultured archaeon | reverse complement strand
CTATTGCTGCCCAATCGTGATTCCCAGCGACACAGACATGGTTATATTGGCGCAAAAGCTCAATGCACTGAGAAGGGTCTGGACCATAGCCAACAACATCCCCCAAGCACCACACCTCCTCCACCCCTCCCCGGCGCTTAATGTCATCCAGCACCGCAGTAAAGGCAGCCAGGTTAGCATGAATATCAGCAATGATTGCGTAATGCACTTATAAAACTATAACAGCTTTTGCCCAGTATGGCTAGCGCTAGCTTGCCCTAAGTTGGAACTTCAACAATTACAGTTGTTCCTTTGCCTGGCTCTGATTGTAGCGTTAGCCTACCCCCGGTGAGCTGGGCTCGTTCTTGCATCCCGACTAGGCCAAGCTTACCCGCAACAGCTAAATCTTCTATTCTTTCTGGTAACTCAAAGCCTTTACCATTGTCTTTTACAGTTAAAATGGTCTTATCATCGCCAAATTCCACAGTAACCCAGGCTTTTGATGCCTCGGAGTGCTTCCACACATTCCTTAACGCCTCTTGAGCAATGCGGAACAGTATTAACTCTATCTCCGGGGGAAAACGGTGTACAGAGCCCAGTACCTCTAAAGCTATAGCTATTCCAAAGTGATTAGTCAAGTCAGGGGTCAGCCATTCCAGTGCTGGCACAAGGCCCAGGTCATCCAATACAGATGGTCGCAGGTCTTGGCTAAAACGGTGTACCCCATCCAATATATGCTCAGTTTGCTGCCGTAGCTTCTCTACATATGAGACGTCTTCTACAGAAAGACGGTTAACTGCCGAGGCAACAAAGCTATCCAGCTTACGCGAGAGCACCACCAAATCTTGAGCAGTATCATCGTGAAGCTCTCGGGCAATGCGTTTACGCTCTTCCTCCTGAGCTCGGGTAATCTCCCGCAAATAGTGGCGTAGACTCTCCTCGGCATTCTTTCGCTCGGTGACATCCTCTAAGGTCTCTATTGCCCCGATTACTTCTCCGTTGTCATCTTTGAGAGGACTTGCCGTAAAACGAAGCCACCTGCCACTCTTCCCAAGAGCTGAAAACCAGTCTTCAGCTTCATAAGCACCGTCAATCAAGCGATTTTTCCTGTATTTACCTGGATAATGCACTCCAATTTCAATTGGGAGGGCACGATTCACTATTAAATCAGCCATAACTGGCCTCTTTTCAGAGTAAAACGCCCGCCATTGCCCATCTGTCCCAATTATCTCCTCCTTTTTTATAGCGGAAAGCGATTCCAGTGCTGTGTTCCAGTGAGTAACTGTATGCTGCTTATTGATCACAAATGTTGGGATAGAAGAACCATCGATAATCTTGGTGAGCATTCTCTCCATACTCTTTCGCTGGGCAATATCTCTGCCGTGTAAGTGGAACCACAGATTGACTATGCCACCAATGACGATAATACCACTGGTCTCAAACAAAGCATCAGGTTGATATTGAGAGATTAGAAAGACACGAGGCAGCATAATAGCCAAGGCTACTGCCAGGCTAGCCAGTCCTGCCTTTGTCCCAAAAATGAAGCCGGCGTAGGTTACCGGTAGCAGGAAGAAAACCCGCTCTATGGCATGCCGAGCTAAGCCTAGAAATGAGAGGAGGGAGGGTGAATCTGTGCCGAGTATCTGTTGTGGGTAGTGGAGGACTATGCCAATGGCAAACATTGCCACCACGAGCCAGAAATGAGGATTGCGTGTAATCTTGGACACTCGACTTGATATATGTGAAACCATATACACAATTCCTCCGGTTATCGAAAAAAGGCAAAGGTCAAGGTAGGTCTTGTAGGGTGAGCCAGCTTTTCCTTAAACCGTATAATACCGCCTCGGTGCGTGAAGCAACCCCCAACTTATTAAAGATGTTTCCTAGATGTACCTGAACCGTCCGAGGACTAAGGAAAAGCTGCTCAGCAATAACTTTATTGCTTAAGCCTTTGGCGGCTAATTTTAGAACCTCCGTCTCGCGCTCACTAAGTGGTCCAATTGCTTGGGTCTCAGTGGTACTGGGGAATTTCAAGCGTTCTATAACCCGGCGGGCGATTACAGGGTGAAGCACCGATTCACCAGCATATACCGCTCGAATGGCATCAATCAGTTCATGTACTCGCACACCCTTAAGTAAGTAGCCTGCTGCTCCCGCCTCCAAAAGGGCAAAAATATACTGGTCATAATCATAGGCAGTAAGTATCAGCACGGCTATAGAGGGGCAAAGCTCCTTTATCCGCTTAGTCGCTTCTATGCCATTAAGCTTAGGCATAGCGATATCCATTACCACCACATCTGGCTGGAGCTCGGTAGCCAGCTTGACGGCCTCCTCTCCATCGCTAGCCTCACCAACGACCTCCATATCCGATTCACGCCGCACAAATTCGGAAGCGCCTTCCCTCACCATCACGTGGTCCTCAGCCAGCAAAACCTTAATCTTATCCATAACCTCTCCTCTGCTCCAATTATAACCTATCCTACCCACCACTTCAACAAAGGTAGAGGTCAATAAACACTGTCACCATGCGTAAGCAAAATGGCCTAATTTCGGCATATTGAATAGTAGGAAATGCTTAGTAAATGAGCTTTTAATTAGGTCTTTCCTAGTAGTCCAAAATAAGCACTATATCAGATGGCACTTGGTAACCAATATAGTAAGCTGAAAGTAAGTAAAGAGCTAGCCAGGCTCATA
>CAZJQY010000238.1:0-2681 GCA_964548095.1 uncultured archaeon | reverse complement strand
CTGCTTTACCATGATTACAAGGTAGTGCCCTACTGCGCGCGCTGCGGAACGGCGCTCTCCAGCCACGAGGTCGACCAGGGTTACAAGACCGTGGAAGACCCCTCGGTCTTTGTCAGCTTTCCACTGGCCGACGAGCCGGAGCTGTCACTGCTGGTCTGGACGACGACGCCCTGGACGCTCATCAGCAACGTGGCCACCGCCATCCACCCGGATATCACTTACGCTGAGGTAAAGGCGGACGGGCGGCGGCTGATCATGGCCCTGCCGCTGGTTGAAAAGGTATTTGGCGAGGGGGCCGAAGTGGTGCGCGAGATCTCCGCGGACGAGCTTGCCGGCAAGCACTACATCCCTCCTTACGATTTCATCAAACCGGAAAAGGAAGCCCATTACATCGTTACCGCCGGCTATGTGTCGGCCGGCGAAGGCACCGGCATCGTCCATATCGCACCCGCGTTCGGCGCCGATGATCTCGCCGTCGGCCGCGAGCACGGCCTGCCGATCATCAACGCGGTCACCGAAGAAGGCCTCTTCGAGGAGCGGGTGACTCCCTGGGCGGGAAAGTTCGTCAAGCAGGCCGACCTGGAGATCGTCGAGGAACTTAAGGAACGCGGGCTGCTTTTGGCCCACGTTCCCTACGAGCATTCATATCCCCACTGCTGGCGCTGTGACACGCCGCTCATTTACTATGCCAAGGCCAGCTGGTATATCAAGACCACGGCTATCAAGGATAAACTGCTGGCCGCCAACGAATCGGTCAACTGGTATCCGGATAACATCAAGCACGGGCGCTTCGGCAACTGGCTGGAGAACAACATTGACTGGGCCCTGTCGCGCGAGCGCTACTGGGGCACGCCGCTGCCGGTCTGGCGCTGCGATGAAGGCCACGAGGCCTGTATCGGCAGCCTCGAGGAGCTGGGCGGGCTGGCGACGGCACCCTTGCCGGAGGACCTCGACCTGCACCGGCCCTTCATCGATGAGGTCAAGCTCAAGTGCCCCGACTGCGGACAGGAGATGACACGCGTCACCGAGGTCATCGATGCCTGGTTCGACTCCGGCAGCATGCCGGTTGCCCAATGGCATTATCCCTTTGAAAATAAAGAGCTGTTCGGGAATCGCTTTCCCGCCGATTTCATCTGCGAAGCCATTGACCAGACGCGCGGCTGGTTTTACAGCCTGATGGCCATAAGCACCCTTCTGTTCGGGGAATCAAGCTACAGGAATGTCATTTGCCTCGGGCACATCCTGGACCGCGATGGCCAGAAGATGAGCAAATCAAAAGGTAACGTGGTCGAGCCCTGGCAGGTTCTGGACAAGCAGGGCGCCGACGCCTTCCGCTGGTACCTGTTCACGGCCAGCTCACCCTGGTTCTCGCGCCGTTTCTTCCCGGAAGCGGTTGACGAGGTGGTACGCAAGTTCCTGCTGACCCTGTGGAACACTTATTCATTCTTCACGGTTTATGCCAACATCGACGGCTTCAATCCGCTCGAGCATGAAGTCCCCGTGGCCGAACGCCCGCTACTGGACCGCTGGATCATCGCCTCGCTCGAGCGGCTGGTCGGCCGGGTGCGTGAAGGACTCGACGGCTACGAGGTCACGGCGAGCGGCCGCCGTATCCAGGAGTTTGTCGATGAGCTATCCAACTGGTATGTGCGGCGCAGCCGCCGCCGCTTCTGGAAGAGCGAGGAGGACGCCGACAAGGTCAGCGCCTATCTTACCCTTTACGAATGCCTGACCACCGTGGCCAGACTGCTGGCGCCCTACACACCTTTTATCGCCGAGGAAGTCCACCGCAACCTGGTCTGTTCCATCGATCCCACGGCGCCCGAGAGCGTCCATCTCTGCGATTTTCCCGTGATGGACAGCGGGCTTGTCGATGAAGAACTGCTGTTTGAAATGGATATGGTGCGGCGGGTCATCAACCTGGGACGCGCCGCGCGCAACAAGGCCGCCATCAAGACCCGGCAGCCGCTTGCCAAGGCCGTGGCCGTGGCCACGCCCGAGGAGCAGCGGGCGATCGAAGCGCTGAAACACCTGGTGCTCGATGAGCTCAATATCAAGCAACTGCGCTTCGTGGACTCGGTGAAGGAGCTTACCGGGGTGCGTCTGAAACCCAACCTGCAAAAACTCGGACCGCGTTTTGGCTCCAGGCGCCCGATGGTGGACGCCGCCATCGCCGCCCTGGACCCGGAACCGGCGCTGACGATACTCGAAGCCGACGGCCGGATCGGCATCTCCGTGGACGGGCGCGAAGAGACGCTTAAGCGAGAAGAACTTCTCGTGGAGGAAGTGGAAAAGGAGGGCTTCTCGGTCGAAACGCAGGGGGACCGCGCCGTCGGCATTTCAACTGTTGTCGGCGAGGAACTGCACCGCGAGGGGCTCGCCCGTGAGCTGGTCCATAAAGTGCAGAACCTGCGCAAGGAGGCCGGCTTTGAAATCGAAGATACCATCGCCGCCAACCTCGCCGGCGGTGGCACTTTGGCGGAAGTAGTCCGCGAGTTTGCCGGATTCTTCCAGGCGGAGACGCTCTGCCGTGAGCTTACCTTTAATTCCGAGCCGCCGGCAAGTGGCGTCACCTCACCGGTTGCCATTGATGGGAATTCCCTCGAAGTCACCATCCGGCAAATCGGGACCATCAAGTAGCCGCTCTTGCTGGTCGCCCCGCCATTGAAAATCCGCCCGCC
>CAZJQY010000237.1:0-2691 GCA_964548095.1 uncultured archaeon | reverse complement strand
TAGTTTATGTGAAAGAAAAAGAACTAGATTACAATATAATATATAATAAGTTAACAGGGGGTTAATTGGGTACTATGGGAGAAGGACGCGACAATGAGCAAGCTGATTGGAATCCGTGTGAGCAAGGGCATAGACGAGATTCTCGAGGAGGCTGCGGGGCGGCTCGGGAAGAAGAAGTCGGTGCTTGCGCGGGAGCTTATGGAGCAGCGTCTGTTCGAGTTGAGTTTGGTTTCGACGAAACTTAAGAGGAAGTAGCGATCACATCACTGGTGTGTCTTTCAGCCACATCACCCCAACCACCTAGGTGCGCCTGCCCTGTAGGGGGGCGGGCGCACCGCAGGTTGGGGGGTGTTGCCTCTTTTTTTGTATCCTTGTTTTGCATTTAAGTTTGTGTCGCCTGTTATCATATGTTATGGTTGTGGTTAAGTCGGCTGAGAAGCCGCCGTTTCAGGTTCCGGTTGAGTTGAATGTTTTGTTGTCTTATCATTTTACTGAACGTCATTTTAACTTGCTTGCGCCGGAAATCGAGGCCTCAGATGTGGTGTGCCCTGAATCGTCGGGATTGTTCAGGGAACATCTCCCTAACATGTATGCTCTTTTTCGGGGTACTGAAGAGGAGAAACGGAGGAATATCCGCCTTCAGTACCTGCATCGTAAACCAGATGCCGCGTACACTGCCGCGTTAATCAACCGCCTATTCAATCACCCGCATATTGTGTTGCTTGATGTTGCGCCGACGAGGGAGCGAGCGGAGGAGATTGATAGGCTTCATGTTGGCTCAAGTGGTCCCGCTATTTCGTCTTTTATGCAGGGGAATTTTGAGGAGGCGCTTGAGTTTGGGTTTGACACGGTTGAGTCGCGTGCGCGGGCCTTTGACTTGCGCCACCGTCAGTTCGTCGGGAATGCTGTTCGTGAGCTTCCGCCGGTTGTTAATGGCATTCGTCCGGCTCATGGGAAGCGGGTTCGTTGTTCGATTCTTTTCGGAAGCGAGCATCATGAGCTTCCTGTTGCGCTTGCGGAGGCGCTTTCTTCCGCTGGTGATGTGACGCTTTCCGGAAGGAGGATGGAGGGGGGTGCGTCGGTTGGTTTCGACCGGCTTGTGCACGAAGTCCTCGGGAGCGGCATGGCTCCTCTTCCGCGTGATGTCGAACGAAATCGCGAACAGCTTGCGCGGGGTCTTCTTGATGTCTTAATCCTGAATTTTTATCCCGCGAATTCTTGGGTTAGGTTGGATGGCGCGTATGGGTCAGGGGTGATAACGCAGATTTCAGATGGCTTTACTTTAAATCAAATTGAGGGTATTTGCCGTGAGGCTGGGGATAGATTGGGTTATCTGCCTGACAGAAGCCCCCCGTATCCGTCGCTTGTGTGGGTTAAAACAATGAAAGAGCATGGGGTTGTGTTTCCTGAGCCGGACTTGAGGAATCGCTGACGCGCGCGGTTTACAGGTGTCTGCGGCTTTCGATTGGTTGGGATTTTTACCAGCGTTTCTGCACTTTCACGCGCATTAAGTCTTCGGCGACGTAGGATTCAGGGAATATTTCGCGTGCTTCGGCTTCGAGTTTCGCTGGCTCGGTGTAACGTTGGCTTATGTGGGTTAAGTACAGTTTTTTTGCTCCGGCCTCTTTTGCGATTGCAGCAGCCTCCTTGGTTGTCGAGTGCGCGGCCTCTTTCGTGTTTTCCTCGTCTTCGATAGAGAACATGCTGTCGTGGATGAGGATGTCGGCGCCGTGAGCGAGTTTTACGATGTTTTTGCTGGGGCGGGTGTCGCCGGTGTAGACGAGCTTTCTTCCGGGGACGGGGTCGTCGAGGACGTCGTCGGGCGTGAAGGTTTTTCCGTTCACGCTCACTGTCTCTCCGTTCTGGAGTTTAGAGTAGAGCCGTCCTTCCGGGATGCCGAGGGCGAGCGCCTTGGGTTTGTCGAACTTGCGGTGGGCTTTCTCTTCGAGGCAGTAGGCGACACTCCCTCTGGTGTGGACGGTTTTGGCGCACGATATCGTGTACCGTTCGCCGTCGAGGACGAGACCTGGGGAGACTTCGCGGGCGTTCACCTTGAAGGTTTCAAGCTCAAAGGTGCCGAGCGTCAAGAGTGCGCGGATGGTCTCTGAGACTCCTGGCGGGCCGTAGATGTTTAAGGGCCGGTCGCGCTCTAAGAAGTCCATGCTCTGAATCATGCCTCCGAGTCCCAGGAAGTGGTCGGCGTGCAGGTGGGTGAGGAAGATGTGGTCCAAGCGCATGAAGTTTAACCCTATCTGCCGCATCTGACGTTGCGTGCCCTCCCCGCAGTCGAAGAGCAAAAGCTCGCCGAGGAAGTCAACGGCGACGGCGGACAGCCCCCGCTTTTCGGTTGGGATGCAGCCGGAGGTTCCGAGGAATGTGATTTCCATTGCATTAATTTAAGTCAACGACCATATTAATAGGGATGAAGCCTGAAAGACGGTTCGAGTTTCACGCGCACACCTTCTACTCTGACGGCGTGCTTTCGCCGGTTGAGCTTGTCCGGCGAGCTTATGTCGCAGACCACGCGCTCATAGCGCTCACCGACCACGTAGACTTCACGAACATCGAGCACGTCCTCTCCTGCCAGAGGAAGATTCTCGGAGAGATAAGCTGGAACATTGAGGTTCTCGTGGGCGTGGAGCTCACCCACATCCCCAAGGACAAGCTCCCCCAAATGGTCGCGGAGGCGAG
>CAZJQY010000236.1:0-2699 GCA_964548095.1 uncultured archaeon | reverse complement strand
CAGGCGGGATTGACTGCTTTTCTTGAGGGAGTAGCCCTGGTGTCTGATGTTGATGGACTTGATGGAAGTGTGGATGCAGTAACTCTGATTACCCTGCATCAGGCTAAGGGTCTGGAGTTTCCGGTGGTATTCATTGTGGGTATGGAGGATGGCATCTTACCCCATTTTAAGTCATTTGATGACCCGGCCCAAATGGAAGAGGAAAGGCGGCTGTGTTATGTAGGCATAACCAGAGCCAAGCAGAGAGTGTATCTGGTTCGTGCCTTTCGCCGTAGCCTGATGGGGAGCAGCACGGTAAATAAACCATCGCGCTTCTTAAAAGATATACCGCAGCACCTAATTTCGGGCGGTGGTTGGTGGCAGGGAGAAGAGAGCCAGATAGCTGCCAGTGTATCTTCCTGGAATAAGGCTTCGGCTCCTAGAGTTACTACCTCAGAATTGAAGGCTGGCGACCATGTCCACCATCCTCAATTTGGTGATGGGGTGGTGGTGAGCTGTCAGCCGGTAAAGGACGATTACGAGGTCGTGGTCGCTTTTAGAGGAGCCGTCAAAAAGCTCTTACTCAGCTTGGCTAAGCTGGAGAAGATGGAATAAATTCCTCAAGAGGTCTTGACATTCTACACGAAACCGTGTATAATATTTTTAAATGACTATTAAAGTTTTAGACCCTAAAATAGTGTCCCGGATTGCGGCTGGGGAGGTGGTAGAGAGACCGGCCTCGGTGGTAAAGGAGCTGGTGGAGAATTCGCTGGATGCCGGCTCAAACCAGATTTCTATTGAAATAAGGGGTGGTGGGGTAAGCTTAATTCGGGTAACAGATAACGGAGTTGGCATACCACCTGGAGAGGTTGAGCTTGCCTTTGACCGATATGCTACCAGCAAGATAGGTAATCTGGAGGATTTAGAGTCGATTTCTAGCCTTGGCTTTCGTGGCGAGGCACTACCCAGCATAGCCGCTGTAGCTGAGGTTGATATGGTTACCTGCGCTGTGGGTGAGTCGGTAGGCAATTATCTCAGTTTAAAGGATGGCGCTATAGTTAATAAGGCAAGTCAAGGACGCTCCCAGGGGACTACAGTTATGGTGCATAACCTCTTTCGCAGGGTGCCGGCAAGATTAAAGTTCCTAAAGTCGCCGGCTACAGAGAATAGCCATATAGTTAATGTAGTCAGCCAGTATGCCCTTGCCTTCCCTGAGGTTAAGTTTGCCTTGTTGGTTGATGGTCGGGCAGCGCTAAGGACACCGGGTAGTGGTCAGTTAATAGATAGTGTGACTCAAGTTTATGGTTTAGAGGTAGCCCAGAGTATGCTGGAGATTGGGGGCGGGGACAAGGAGTGGCAAAGCGGGGTAGCCACTTCGTCACTGTTAGTTACCGGTATGGTCGGCTCACCGGCAATAAGTCGTTCCAATCGGGGTTACCTCAGCTTTTTTGTCAATCGTCGCTGGATAAGCAGCCGACTGCTGACCTGGGCGGTAGAGGAGGCTTATCACGGGCTTCTGATGCAAGGGAAACATCCGGTAGCCATTATTAATATTTCACTGTCGCCTAAGGAGGTGGATGTTAATATTCACCCCACCAAGACCGAGGTGAAATTCCAAAATGAGCACGCAGCTTTCAGTGCTGTCCAGAAGGCAGTCCGGCGGGCTTTAATTGAACTAGCGCCAGTGCCTAGAATTGAGGAGGTAGCTACCGCATATGGAGCACCATCAGAGTCAAGGCAGGTATCGTGGATATCGGGAAGTAGTGGCAGCCCTACCAGTTCACCACCCATTCCTCAAACTCCGATGGTTTCTTTGCCTGTTCTACGGGTATTGGGTCAGCTGTTAAGTAGCTATATCATAGCTGAGGGACCTGATGGGTTGTATCTTATCGACCAGCATGCCGCCCATGAGCGCATCCTTTTTGAAAAGATTGAAAACCAGAGGTTAGAGCAAGAAATGGAGGTTCAAGGACTACTTGAGCCAGTAACCTTTGAGGTTAACCCCAAACAAGAGGAAGTTCTGAAAGCCCACTATGAAAACCTAGCTGAGTTTGGTTTCTCCATCGAGCCTTTCGGTGATAGGACCTATCTAGTCCGGGCTGTGCCTGCTTTGCTTTACCAGAAAGACTGGGCAGGAATGGTAAGAGAGTTATTGGATTCCCTTTCTGGAGGGGATAGAAAAGATTGGAGGGAAGAGATAGCTATATCTATGGCTTGCCACAGTGCGGTGAGAGCCGGGCAAACACTAACCGATGACGAAATGCGTGAACTTATACGGCAGCTAGAGCAAGTAGCCCTTCCCCATACCTGTCCCCACGGTAGACCAACCATGGTTCGCCTCGGCTCAACACAGTTGAGCAAGGAATTCGGTAGGAGTTAGCTGTTTTCAATCCTGAGGCTTCAGGTCTCTCCTTCAAACTTCCCCTGATAAGGTTTGGCTGCTACCGGGTTTGACTAAAGGGATGTGGGCAGCGCACAGAGGACAATCCTGTGGCGTATAGGTTGGGGTGATTGAGCGGAGGCAGCTAAAAAGGGGGACACCAAATTCTACCCCTGGCTCGGAGCGGTCAACTAATACCCCTACGCCGATTGCTATACCACCTTGCTTGGTTACTGCCGCCATAACTTGGCGTACGGAGTTGCCTGTGGTAAGGATGTCATCGACGATAAGGACTCGCTCACCGGGGTTAATGCTGAAGCCCCGCCTAAAAGCCCTTTCT
>CAZJQY010000235.1:0-2704 GCA_964548095.1 uncultured archaeon | reverse complement strand
AAGTATATTAAGCGATTAAGCCAAAAGAAATACAATAATTACGCAAGAGGTCTATATATGACGTTCCCCCCTAATGTATCATTCAGCAGCCGCTCGACGGAAGGAAGCGTCTCACTGCTGTAAAAGTCCCGGTGCAGCAGGACGTAGCGTATGTTGTATGTCCTCAACATCGCAGCTCCATCAGAAGGATGGTACGCCCCACCCCCCGTGTTGCCTCTGAGCTCGCGCAGGAGCACTGTCTCCTCGAGGAATCGGAGCTGCTTTGTCGGGTACCGTGAAATGTAGCCTCCCACAAGCTTTTTTTCGTGGCGGGTTTGATAGTATTCCGGTTCGGCGTATACTATCATATACTTTGTTTTGTTGTCGCCTTTGAAAATCGGCATGATTGGCACCTCAAGCACTCCGAAGTCTCCCGCATCATCCTGGATGACATCATAGACGGGCGGGATGGCGGCAGATGAGGTGGGGTACGGCACCATCGTATACTCAACGAGCAGCAGGATAAGGATTGCGGGAATCGCGTAGCCTGCATGCTTCTTCTGTCTGGCAATCTCCTTGAGGCTTTTTCCTGCAAGCAGCGCGAGGGCGAGCGTCACGATTACATAGAACCGGTAGGGCGTCCTGAATATGCGGAAGGGGGGCAGGATGACGGAGAAGAAGTAGGGCAGGGGGAACGGGTAAACTTTCCCCAGGATGGTGAGTCCCGGCCCCAACGAAAGCAGGAAAAAAGCGATTGCAGAGGCGCCCCAAAAGCCCATACTCCTCCTCGCGAGAGCGTAGGGCACGATTGAGAGGATGATGTACGCTGTGAAGGCAATTTTCAGCTCGGTTGTGTTCAACATTTCTTTCAGCGGCTGGTGGATGAATGCCAAGTATGCGAGCAATAAAGCTGCTGTGTAGGGGAGAGTTCTTTTATGGAAGTATCTCTTCACCCCCTCTGTTTCGCTTGTAATCCTCGACCTAAAATTCCATTTTCTGATGGTCGGCAGAATCGACAGCCCCAATACGACATACCCTACGGATATGAACGACTCGTAGGGCGGTCTCCCGTATTCTCTCAGCGCGCCTATCACGTTTTTCCCGAAAAATGTGTTCATGAAATTCGGCACGAGCGGGCTTGCCAAGTCCAAGGAGTAGCTTTGGGAGACCCCCAGGAAGACGAGCGGGCTGTAGACCATGTAGTCTGAGGAAAGAAACTCCCTTATGAGGGGGTAGGCGAAGGGCGCGATGAGCAGGCTGAAGCATGCAAGCATCGCAGCATAATTTGCCAGGACTGCAGCCCGCGCGCTCGATTCTCCCGGAAGCTGGTAGCCGACCGCAAAGAGGCTGTAGATGAGCGCCACTCCCATGTACTGCCATTCGGATAGTGAGATGAGGGCGAGGAAGAATCCGGCATAGATGCTGTTGCGTCCGCCCTCGCGGATTGTTTTCATAAGATAGAGGACGAAGTAGGGGATCCACTGGATTGCGGCAATATGGAGGTGGCCGGACCACACCTCGTGGACGTGGTAGGGGGAGAACGCGTAGATGAACCCGCAGACGAAGGCAATCCTCCTGTCGGAGAGGACGTAGTCAGAAAGGAGATAAGCTCCGTACCCTGCAAGGA
Organism: uncultured archaeon; assembly: GCA_964548095.1. Classification (GTDB taxonomy): domain Archaea; phylum Altiarchaeota; class Altiarchaeia; order IMC4; family SCGC-AAA252-I15; genus SCGC-AAA252-I15. The sequence goes on along the minus strand of CAZJQY010000235.1, from coordinate 1,098 downwards.
TGAATGTTAGGTAAACGAGGATGTTGTAGGATTCAGTGAGCGTGAAAAACGCCTGCAGGGGGATGGCAAATAGCGAGTTCAAAAGCGTCAGCGTGTGGAACGACAGGTTTACGCCCGTCGGGTAGAGGATGAAGTCCGTGTGGTATGGTGTCGTATTGAGTTCGGTGACGGCCTTCTTCACCCACCACAGGTTCCATACCATCTTCCACACATCTCCTGAGCCGGCAACGGATGTCGAGAATTCGGTTGCCAGCGGGAACGTTAATAGCAGCGTCAGGAGCGCATACGCCGCGATAACCAGCAGCTTGTCTCTTACACCCACGAATACTTATTTTACCGGGGCTAATTATATGTATCCACTCAGCGCGCGAAGATGGTCAAGTCATGTCAGATACTGGGATTACTCCTTCTTCCCCTAGCCTTCCTTATTGCGCGCTCCCTCGTAAACGAGCTGAAGGGGGGGAAGATTAAGCCGATACCCGAATCTTTGAGCAGAAGCCAGCTTCTCTGCTTCGTCCTCCTCATCTTTGTGTTTGGCGTTCTCCCCCGTTTTTTATTGCTTTTTATCATCACCGCCAATGATGAGGGGTTCTACATGCACGAGGCTTGGCGGCTGTACACCGGGCAGAGGTTGTACTATGAAATCTCATTAACTCACCCGCCGGCGTCGCCTCTTCTGACGTCATCTATGTTCAAGCTGTTTGGAGTGGGTCTTATCCAAGCGAAGGCTTTCCCCGTCGTCCTGTCCCTTCTCTCCATACCCCTTGTCTTCCTCACGTCAAGGCGTTTCTGGGGAGGCAAGGCGGCGCTCCTGTCAACACTGCTTTTCTCGATGTCGCCGCTCATCATCTACTACACGGGCTCCCTTGATATGTACTCCGAGCTCGTGTTTTTTTCGCTTGTCTCCGCCTACCTTTTTCTGACGGGGTTTGAGGATTCAGACCGAAAGAAACTCTTTTTTTCAGGATTGATTGCCGGCGTTGCCGTATTGTTCCGGTTGTTCGGCCTTTTTTTGGTTGGGACTGAACTCGTCTTCCTCATCTTAAGGCGGCGGGAAGCCGTCACGGCATCTCTTACGGCTTACTGCGCAGGCATCCT
>CAZJQY010000234.1:0-2717 GCA_964548095.1 uncultured archaeon | reverse complement strand
GGTAATTACTATATTTTTCTTCGATGAGATACGTAACCATGCGTGCACGACGCAAATCGCTCCACGCACAAGCTGAACCAAACGTCGTTGACAATGATTGAGTATCTCGCCTTCGCGCTCATAGGATGTTTTCTGGGTGTTTTCACTGGCGTTACGCCCGGAATCCACGTCAACACCATATGCCTGCTAGGCCTGAGCGTCTACCCTCTGCTCGGCCTTGACGCCATCACCTTCGGCGTTGCGATGATTTCGATGGCGGTAACCCACACGTTTCTGGACTTTATCCCGGCTATATTCCTTGGCGTCCCGGAGGAGGAAACTGCCCTGTCGGTGCTGCCGGCGCATAAGCTGGTTCTCGCCGGAAAAGCCTATGAGGCGGTTAAGTTAACAGCATACGGAAGCCTCTTGGGGCTATCCTTTGCAGTACTTTCGCTGCCGGTGGCTTTGCTTGTTGTACCAACGGTATACGCGAGTGTGAGGGGCTATGTGGTATACATACTCATACTTGCCGTGGGCTACCTTATCCTGCGGGAGAAAACCGCTTCCAAAAAGCTTTGGGCTGCGACCATATTCGGATTGTCGGGCTGGTTGGGCCACGTCGCCTTCAGCCAAACCTCAATCAACCAAAACCACATACTGTTCCCTGTTTTCACGGGTTTGTTTGGAGTGAGCACCATACTCTGGTCGCTTAAGGACAAGGCAGCGAACACACCCCAGGAGGAATACGCAGTAGTTACTGTCGATGGGAAATTCACCCTCGCTGGAGCAGTTGGCGCCTTTGGGGGGATGCTTGTTGGCATACTTCCCGCGATGAGCCCCTCGCAGATGGGAATCCTGCTTTCGGAGGTGCTCGGCGACAGCACAAAACTATTCTTGGTATCGGTCTCGGCCATAAACACGTCAGACGCCATATACTCCTTCATCTCGCTTTACACCATCGGGAACCCGCGAAGCGGTGTCGCAACCATGCTCGGACAGGTTATCGAGCTTGACTACAACACCCTGCTTCTCTTTGTCGGCGTCATCGCCTTCACCGCCCCCATCGCCCTGTACCTGGAGCTTTTCATTGGAAAACGGGCGCTAACGCTCATGCGCGCAGTAGACTTCAAAAGCTTAAACCTTGCTGCGCTCGGCATAGTCCTCGCCCTCGTTTACCTGATGACGGGATTCTGGGGGATTCTGTACACGGTAGTTGCAACATCAATCGGGATGCTTCCCATACTCACCGGCGTGAGCAGGACGCACAGCATGGGCATATTGCTTTTGCCAACAATCATGTACTTTTTGGGGGTATGATTGTTCGTTTGTATCATGCTGGTTTAATACCGTGGATGATTTATTACTTCAGGTTTCTTAGATACAGGTAGATGAAAGCCACGTCCATGGTGAAAGGATGCGTCACGCAACGGCGTCTCGACAGGCGGGTTATCGAGGGGATGTACCGTGATGGCTTCCTCTACGCCAAGTTCGGAGACTACATGCGGAGGAGCCACGGATACGATGTCTTCAAGGCGCCGATGAACGCCGAATTCACGTGCCCCAACTGGGATGGACGGCTCTCGAACAAAGGCTGCGTCTACTGCCCGAACCTCGCAAAACAGTTCACATACGAGAGCTTCCGGCGCGTCATCGGCCAAGACTTGAAAGCGCAGCTCAAGGACCAGATTGCATACTACAAGAAGAAGGGCGCGGGCGATAAGGGACTCGTCTACATCGCCTTTGGAACGAACACTTACCGGCCGGTTGAGGAGCTAAAAGAGATATTTGATACCGCGCTAGACCATCCCGACGTTGTCGGCCTCTCCATCGGAACGCGGCCTGACTGCCTGCCGAAGGAGGTCATGAATCTTCTCGGAGACTACGTAGCGGAGGGCTATGAAATCTGGCTTGAATTGGGCCAGCAGAGCGTCCACTACCACACTGAGGAGCGGATTAACCGCCAGCATGGGCTCGCGGAGTGCATGAAGGCGATTAGAGAGGCTCATAAGCGGGGTATCCTCTGTCTTATGTTTCTTATCTTCGGCCTACCGTATGAGACTCCGAGCGAGGTTGTCGAGACTGCCCGTGTCGTCTCGGAGATGGAGGTGGATGCGGTGAAGCTGTATCCATGTCTGGTTATGAAAAACACGCGTCTTGCGGGAGAATATGCTTTAGGAGGGTACCGGCCAATAAGCCGCAGGGAATACATCCAGACGCTCGTCGATTTCATCGAGCATGTGAGCCCGCACGTCCTCATCCAAAGGGTTTCCAAGGACTGCGGGTTAGACGGGAAAATCGTCCCTGCGTGGAACACCCACCGTTTCATCGTGGGCCCTGAGGTCGAGAAGATGCTGCTGCTTCGCGGCAGCAGGCAGGGGAGCATGTATAAAATCGGTCTAACGACTGAGGAGCTGATGCCGTTATAGCGAATTGCGTAGGTAATTGAAGTTTAATATACCCCTTATGAGTTTGTGCAATTCGGTATATACGATTGCAAAAGTTCAAAACTTTTGCAATCGTCTATTAGTATGAGAATATCCTGTATCCCGATGAGCCGGCTAGTGTGAGGAACTCATTGACCCGGTATACTCTCCGGGGTTTCTCAAGCACCCGCACGCCCTCGTTTAAGGTCGATACAGCATTGCCTGCTTTACCCAGAGACAAGCCTTTGAGGGCTGCATCCAGCGCTTTTTGAGAGCGTGAAAGGGGGAGGAACGTATTTCCTTCGCAGGATACCG
>CAZJQY010000233.1:0-2720 GCA_964548095.1 uncultured archaeon | reverse complement strand
GGCTCAAGGTGGGTAATCTCCCGCCCGACTTCTCGCGCGATGCGGGAGGAGTAGTTGAGGACCATCTCCTCGGTCGGAATCATGAGGTTGGTCTTGACCCAACCGTACTTCTTGTGGTAGACCCAGATGACGTCCTTGCTGGAGTTGACGGCCACCTCCTCAATCCGCTTGTCAGCGAGCAGGTATTCGATGTCGCCGAGCCCGATCATCTCGTTGACGATGACCCGCGACAGGGTCTCGATGTAGTCGCCGCTCGCCCGCTTGAGCACGAGCTTGAGCTTGTCGCACGCGCGGTTGAAGAACTTCATCTTGAGGATTTCGAATTTCTCGAAGTTCATGATGGTGTGCGTCTCAATCTGTATCTCCCCGACGAGGCTGCGTTTCGTCTCATCGAGGAGGGCGCGCGTTACGAAATCGACTTTCGGGGTCTCGATTTCGTAGTGGTACACGTAGTCTCCCGCGTCAATTATCTTGACGGGGAAGGATGATTTGCCAATCGAAACCGAGTAAGACTCCAAGTAAGCCTCCTTGGCTTCGGGCTTTTCGCCTTTTTCCCCTTCCTTGGCCTTATCATCCTCTGGCTTTCCTTCATCGAGCTCAGAAGCCTTCTTCGCCTTCCGGAGCTTATCCGTCGCAATCATGTCGGGGGCCTTCAGGAAGTGCGGTTCGATGGTGAGTACGCCGTTTTTCCTGAGCTCGTCTGCCCATATGTAAAGCTCCTTCTTGTCTACTTTGAGCCGTTCGCTTGCTTCGTCGAGATTCAGCCTCCCGACTGACTTCACGAGTTCGATGAGCTCTTTTCTCTTGTCGTCCATTCTGCTTTATTCATAAGGTATTTTCTGTTACGTCTTTATAAGATGGGATGATTCCGGCCTGTTTTCATGGCGCTTAGGGGCACACGAGCCCTATGATGCCGTACTTGAGTCCGTGGTTTTCGTCGATTGCGAAGTCCGGGTGGCTGCTCATCCCCGTTACATTGCATTCTCCGGCGACGTTCTGCCAGTACAGGTAGTCCACCCACGTGTTGGAGACGTTGATTGAGACGTTGTAGGCGTCGAACTTGTCGAGGTTCGCGAACGACTCAAGGCCGATATCCGCCGCATCGGGTATTTCCAGCAGGGCACTCATATTCTCTCCCTGCGTCTGGTAAGTCGTCGAAAGCGAGACTCGGCCGTCGAGCCGGTCGAAGAAAGACGGAGCTGCCTCGGTCTTGTTTGCCGTATGATAGCAGTCCGAGTCAATCCACTCTCCCACCTTGGTCGCAGTGATGGGCGGTGTCTTGTCGCACTTCGTGAAGTATGGTACGAGGTCCGGCTCCCGGAAGGGAAGTGTTTTCAGAAGATACAGGGGGTCTTCGAGCGCGTAAATCGGCACAATCGACAGGGTGGAGATGTTTCCCGTAAAAAGGCTGTTGTTGTCGGCGTCCTTCGCCTTGGTGTCGAAGGTTGCGAGGACCGCGAAATTGAAGGCGCCAAGCGGCATAAGCTTCAGGTCTATGAGGCTCATGTTGACGACGAAGCCGATATCATTTGCGAACAGTGTTGTCTTGTTGGTCCAGTCGATGAGGGTGTTATTCTCCATGTACTTCGCGCTCCCAGAGCTCGACCCGTCCAGGGTGCCGCACACCATAAGCTCGGCGATTGCGGCGGGGGAGCCGGTTCCCGAATACACGAAGGAGGTGCGCGATGGGCAGGGGTGGAAGGCGTACGTGTCGAGGGGCGCAACCGATATGATGACCTTGTTGATTGCATAGGTCGCCGACCGCTGGCCGGATATCGAGGCTACGCGGGTGAAATCCCGTTTCACCGCCTCGATGAAGTAGTGGAGCTCGTCGGTTCTAATGGCGGTCACGGTGTCCGCAAACCGCGGCTTGGAGACCTGGAAGTAGAAGAAGATGAGCGACAGGAGCACGAGGAGGAGCGTCACGGTGACGAGCGTGTAGATGTAGCCCTCATCTCTCATAGTAATCTATTATAATGGTAGATAAAAAAAGGATTTATATCTTCTCCCCTCACAGTATTAGGCATGGTGAATCCTTGGCTGTACCTGATTGTCATCACTATTCTCCCGGGTATTGAGCTTCGTGGCTCAATCCCCTACGGCATCTTCGAGGGGAGCATGAACCCATTGAACGTCTTTGTGGTGGCCGTGCTCACGAACATACTCATCATCTATCCTTCCTTCGTCTTCCTCGACTGGTTTTTCGAGCTCATCATGCGGGTTCCTCTAGCCTCCCGCTACATAAAGAAGACCCGTGAGAAGGCGGGACCCTACGTCGAAAAGTACGGGGTGATGGGCTTGCTCGTCTTTGTCGCGGTGCCTCTTCCCGGAACCGGCGCCTACAGCGGCGCGCTCGCCGCCCACATCTTCGGCATGAAAAACAAGAAAGCCTTCATCGCAATCAGTCTCGGAGTCGTCGGTGCCGGAATAATCGTCTTTCTGATTACGACGGTCTTCTACGAATCCTACGGATGGCTGCTAAAGCTCTGAGGCAGACCCCTCTTGAAGTCTGCGACCGCCCTGATTGAGCCCCTTTCTTTCTTTTGCGAAAAGAAAGAATGTGGCTGACTAAAGTCAGACACACACCCGAGCCTAAGGCTCGTGTGTGAGGCCCTCGGGTTCAAAGAAAGAAAGTTCTTCGTTCTTTCTTTGGGGATAAAAACACTTGAGGGGTTTGATTTACTTTTGTTTTTCGGGTTTTTAAGTCTTTCCGAGTCTTT
>CAZJQY010000232.1:0-2726 GCA_964548095.1 uncultured archaeon | reverse complement strand
GGGCTCTTGGGGTCGGAGGGATTTGAACCCTCATCAGCAGGTCACTCCATTTTGTTTTCAGGCATGAACCTTTCTGGGTTTTTGGCCTCTGACCTTCTTGTCTTCACCGGACTTTCGTCCTCAGCGCTCCAGCATTTTTCTTTTTGGGGATAAAACACCTTTTTCTTTTCGTAAAAGAAAAAGGGGTTTTTTCTGGAGCCCGCCAGGATGCCGAGTTACCCCACGACCCCGTGATTATAGTTTATGGGGTTTTTTCTTTTAAAATACGTGGTCGAATGCCACGATTTTCCTGAATTCTTGGTAGCGGCGTTCGATGTCTTGTTGGGTGACTTTTTTGATGCCGTCGGCTGAGAAGTCGGATACCATGTAGGAGGCGATGATGCTGCCGCAGATGAGGCTTTTTTTGACGGCTTTGTCGTTGAAGATGCCGTGTTTGGCGAGGTGTCCGACGGTTCCGCCTGCGAAGCTGTCTCCTGCGCCGGTGGGGTCGACTACGTCTTCGGTCGGGTAGGCGGGGGCTGTGAAGAATGTGTTTTTGCTGAAGTAGAGGGCTCCGTGCTCTCCCTTCTTGATGACTACCCGCTTGGTGTGGGTTTTTAGGAGTTCTCGGCCGGCTTTGATTAGGTTCGGGGTTTTGCAGTACATGCGGGCTTCGCCTTCGTTTAGGACTATCATGTCGCATGCATCAAAGACTTCGGCGACTTTGTCGCGCTTGTTCTCTATCCAGTAGTTCATGGTGTCGCAGATGCTCACCTCCGGCTGCACCTTATCCAGCACATCGAGCTGTATGTCGGGGTCGGTGTTTGCGAGAAACAGGAACTTGCTGTTCTTGTAATCTTCTGGGATTTTCGGCTTAAACGAGGCGAGCACATTCAACTCCGTCTTCCTTGTGTGGGCGACGTCCATGTCGTACTCGTAGGAGCCGCTCCAGCGGAATGTTTTCCCGGGCGCCTTCTCAACGCCTTTCACGTCGACTCCTTTTTCCTTGAGGAACGTGAGGTGTTCCTCCGGGAAGTCTTTCCCGACGACGCCTATGATGCCGCACTCCGAGAAGAAGCGGGCTGCAAGCGAGAAATAGACTGTCGAGCCCCCGAGAATGTTCTCGCGTTTCCCGAAGGGCGTTTCAACGGAGTCTAAGGCGATAGTGCCCAAAGCGACGAGGTTCATCATCCTTAAAGTTTGACTCTGTCTACGAGGTAGTAGGTTACGTCTCCTTCGCACCGCAATATCGGTGCACGCTATAAACGGGTATTGTGGGGTCTTTGACCCCACTGAACGCATTACTCCTCATTATGATTTATTATATCAAAGTTTCACCCGATCAACTAGGTAGTACGTCACGTCTCCTTCTTCGTCGACGATTGCGTAAATCATTTGTTTGTTGACGTTTGCGGCAAGGCGGAGGGCGCGCGCCATCTCCGGGAAGCTGCACGTGTATTCTTCGGGGATGACGTGGACGAGCTTTGTCGAGTGTCCTTTGCCGACGGCTTGCCCGCGCTCGTAGATGCGGAAGTCGGTTCCGAATTTCAGTCCCGTGCGGACGAGCAGGCCTCGGCCGCGCAGGTTCTTGTAGACGAGGTATGTGTTGTAGAATTCCTCCTCGTGTTTTGAGCCGAGTTGGATGAGCTCTTCTTCTGTGAGTTTTTTGTCGCCTTTCATGACGTCGAGTCTTTCGGTTTCCGCGAGAAACACTGCTTCGATTAGGGATAATACTAGGCGTTTCCCGTCTTCCTCTCCAAATCCCCTCTCCTTGAGCAGGCTCTTTGTCTCGCCGTCTCCGATGACGACTTTCGTCCCGGAAAGTATTCCAACGCCCATTTCTATATTACTTTAGACTCAGTAATTTAAAACACGATGATTACGTTAGGCTTTGAGGGTACCGCGCACACGTTGGGTGTTGGCGTCATCGACGACGACTTCAGGGTTTTGGCTGACGTGAAGAAGGTGTACACGCCGGCGGGCGGGGGCATTCACCCGCGGGAGGCGGCCCAGCACATGAGCGAGCACTTGCGGGAGGCGGTGTGCGAGGCTTTGGTGGGCGGAAAGGTTTCGTGGCCTGACGTCGGCCTTATCGTCTTCAGTCAGGGGCCTGGGATGGGGCCGTGTCTTAGGACGGTTGCGACGGCGGCGCGCGTGCTCGCGCTCTACCACAAGAAGCCGGTTCTCGGCGTCAACCACTGCATCGCCCACATCGAGGTCGGGAGAGTTTTCAACAAACTGGAGAACCCCCTTACTTTGTACGTTTCGGGGGCGAACAGCCAAGTCATCGCCCTCTCAGAAGGAAGATACCGCGTGTTCGGGGAAACCTTGGACGTTGGCGTCGGCAACATGCTCGACAAGTTCGGGCGCGAGGTCGGGCTCGCCCACCCCGCAGGCCCGAAGATTGAGGCTCTCGCGCGGGAGGGGAAGAAATACATTAAGCTCCCCTACGTCGTCAAGGGGACAGACTTGTCATTCTCAGGGCTCTTAACATCCGCGCTGAACGCCCACAAGCAGGGGGAGCCGCTTCCCGACGTCTGCTTTAGCCTGCAGGAGACGGCGTTCGCCATGCTCACCGAGGTGACGGAGAGGGCGCTCGCGCACCTGAAGAACAGGGAAGTGCTTTTGACGGGGGGTGTTGCCGCAAACAGGAGGCTTCAGGAGATGGTTGAGATGATGGCGGCGGAACACGGCGCCTCCTTTGCGGTGCCGAAGGGTTTTACCGGCGACAACGGCGTCATGATTGC
>CAZJQY010000231.1:0-2746 GCA_964548095.1 uncultured archaeon | reverse complement strand
GGTTTTTGCCTCTGTCATCAGCAGGTACCTGAAGACGGGAGACTGGCTGAGCGCGTACCATAGGATACCCTCGAATCTTCGGGAGATGTTTGTGAGCGCCTACCAAAGCTATCTCTGGAATGAGTGCGTCAAGGAAGTCTTCCGTCAGACAGTGGACGAGCGGAACCTCTACCCCATCGAATACAATGCGGGGTCGCTCCTCTTCTACAGGGAACTCTCGGCTGAGGAGAAGGCAGGGATTCCGGAAACCTTCAAGACCATAAGCCACACGATTCGGCCGACGGCTTTCGAGCAAAAGATAATCGAGGCCGTCTTGGCGCGGGAGGGGCTGACTCCCGCCGACTTCGACATCCGCAAGAAGACGGGCAGCTTCTTCAAAACGCATGAGCGGAGCGTCATCATGGCACCAGCGGACTTCACGTTATCCCAACCCGCAAAAGACGAGCTCAACGGAGGTAAGGGGAAAACAAGGTTCAAAGTATCGGTCTCCTTCACGCTCCCTAAGGGAAGCTATGCGACGGTTGTTACTAAGCGGCTCTTCAACTGCTAGGCCTTCTTTACGGTCGCGAGCACGACTGCTGAGATTAAACCAAGCGCCGCCGAGAACAGGAGCGGCGTCTGGGGGCTCACGGTTTCCCAAAGAGATCCCGCAATAAAGGATGCCGGCAGGGCGAGAATACCGACGACCATCTGGAAGAATCCGAGCGTGCTCGCCCGAAACTCCTGAGGTGCGAGCTCTGCGACGTAGGCTTTTTGGACTGTGTCTAGCACGCCCCGGTGGAGCCCGTAGACGACGAAGACGAGTATCACGAGCAGGTGCGTTTTCGCGTACGTCATTCCGACGCACGCGGCCGCGAAGAGGAGGAATCCAGCCTGCATGAGGGGTTTTCGACCGAGTTTGTCCGCGAGTTTTCCTGCTGGATAGGAGGAGGCGGCCGCGAAGACGGTGAACAGGAGGTATAGGAGTGGGACGGTCGTCTTCGCGAAGCCGGCGACTTGGTTTGCGTAGACGATGAGGAAGGAGTAGCTGAAGGATGATAGCGCGAAGAGGGCGCTTGCAGCTAGAAATATCTTGAAGCTGGTCGAGAGGTTCTTCATTGATACTCCCGCGTGGATGTTTGCTGTTGGCCTGTCCTTTATCTTCGCATAGATTAAAGCGGCGGCGATTAGTGACGGCACGGATGCGATGAGGAATATCCTGCTGTAGCTTAGGTGGTTTACGAGATAGAGCGTGGTTATTATCCCGCAGACTGCTCCCAGGTTGTCGAGCGTCCTGAGGTAGCCGAAATTTCGTCCCCTGTTCTCGTTCGTGGATGCGTCGGCGATGATGGCGTCTCGGGGGGCGCCGCGCATCTTGCCGGCTCGGTCGAGTACTCTGAATGGTATGAGCGGGTGCCACGTCCGCGAGAGCGCGTAGCCTACGCGGGATAAGGCGCCCATAAGATACCCCAGCCATATGAAGACCTTTCGTTTACGCCATTTGTCGGAGAGGTAGCCTGATATGCCTTGTGATATGGACACGAGGGCGTCTCCCAGCCCGTCGATGAACCCGAGGATGCGCATGTCCGCCCCAAGCGACACGACGAAAAGCGGCCAGATGGGGTACACCATATCCGAACCGAAGTCGTTCAGGAAAGATGCGGCGCCAAAAGTTTTTACTTCCTTGGGTGTTTCACCGGATGCTTGCTTATCCATCCTACGCCTTCAGTCGCCTTCTCCTAGGCTGGCTTACCTGCAAGGGTATCCCAAGAAACTGTGCCGCATTATCCCTGCAGACTTTCGCGGCCACATCCAGACCAAGCTCCCCTACAATCCTGTCCGCTGTAGTCCGGACGACAGTCAACTCCTCAGGAGTGCTCGCGCTGTAGCCGAAATCCGAGTTTATCAGAAAGCAGTCCACCTCCCCTTGATGCCCTCTTAGTATCCGAACGACATCGTCGGCGCCAAGCTTCCCCTCCTTGACGGTGAGCCCGACTTTCCCGCCGAATGCGAGCGCTTCTGGAACAAGGTCCTCGCTTATGTGGTCGAGCACGACGAGTTCGGGGGGCATGGCCGCCTCCCTCAGAATGTCGAGCGTCTGCGCGAGCGCCTCAGCCTTCCTTTTTCCGGGCGTGTGGATGATTGCCGGCTTCCCCAAGTCGCGGGCTATCTCAAGTTGCCGCCGCAAAACCATGCGTTCGGCGCTGTCTAAGGCATCCAAACCGATTTCGCCGACGCAGACAACACCCTCCATCGAAAGGTAAGACGGAAGCGCGTCGAACACAACGTCGTAATTCCGCTCCTCCCTGAAGTGCGCGTTCGCCGGGTGAATGCCCAATCCGACGTATACGTTAAGGCCCGTACTCTTGATTGGCCCGCAGTACCTCTCAAGCATCCTGTCAAAGTTGTCGAGCAGAGTCTCCCCGCGCCGCGGCTCGACGGGAAACATCGCCTGAGTCACCGGGATAATCCCAGCCTGCGCGAGCACCACCGCGTCGGAGACGCTCCGCGCGTCGAAGTGACAGTGCGAGTCGATGACCGGGTACACGCCGTCCATGGTCAATATTAGGGAGAAATGATTTAAATCAGCTCTTTGGGAGGGTGGCGACTTTCCCGTCTTTGACGTCGATTTTCACGAGCGTTTTCACTTTTATGCCGGTCGCTTTTCTGACTTTCGCGATTCCGTCGCCGCGTTCGATGACGCAGACGACGTCCACGACTTCGGCGCCGATGCGTTTGAGGGCGTTCAAGACCGCGATAAGCGTCC
>CAZJQY010000230.1:0-2750 GCA_964548095.1 uncultured archaeon | reverse complement strand
TGTCTTCGCAGACTTTGAGGGCTGCGGTGTCGCCGTACTCGTCGGTGCGGATGATGGGGATGATTTTTATCTTCTTTACGTCGTCGTAGTTTAGTCCGTATCTCTCGCATGTCCTCTTGTCTTCCTGCAACTCCCTCAGCCCCATCCAGTCGTAGGGTGCGTCTGATGGCACTGAGGTGACGAGCCCGGACCCGATGCCTGGGTTGCAGAACGCGGAGGGGAGGATGATGATGTCGCGTCCTATTCCAGGAGCCTTGCAGTATTTGCCGAGAAGCGTTTTGCCGGCTACTTCCTCGAGGATTTCGACTTTCTTGTCTTGCAGCTTAAGCTTCTCAGCGCACTCCCTTGAGATAATCCATTTTTCGCCGTCTACTTCCGCTTTCACGTATGTTATCTCCGGCCCGACCCACATGTTCGTCTGCCCGAAGACGGTTTCGGGACGGAGGGTGGCGGCGATGAGATAACCGTCCTCATAGGGGAACTTGAGGAGCGTGAACTCCTGGACGTCGGCGTTCTCCCCCTCAAGGAGGTCGTGGGCGGTCACCGGGTTCTTGTCTTTCGTGCAGTATTTGACTGGGTGCAGTCCCTTCTTTACTAGCCCCCGCTTGTTTAGCGTCTGGTACTGCCAGGTGACGAAGGCGTTGTAGTGTGGGTCTGCGGTCGTGAACTGACGGCGCCAGTCGATGGTGTAGCCGAGCGCGTTCATCGAACTGTAGTAGTGGTTTTTGATGAAATATTGGGCGTAGTCGATGGGCTCCTTGAGGGCGGAAAGTTCTTCGTCTGTCATCCCGTAGATGTCTTTGAGCACGTGCAGCTGCTTTTTTTCGCCGTCTTTGAGGCGTTTGAGCGCCCCGATGATGGGGGTCCCGGTCACGTGCCATGCCATCGGGAAGAGCACGTTCTTGCCTTGCATGCGCTTGAACCGGGCGATGACGTCCGGGACCGTGTAAGTGCGGGCGTGGCCGACGTGCATGCCGCCGGAGGGGTACGGGTAGGCGACGGTCAGATAAAATCTTTCCCTTCCGTCCGGGTTTGACTCGAAGGCGCGGGCGTCATCCCACCTCTTCCTCCACTTCCCCTCAAGTTGTGCGTAATCCATCCTATAGGTATAGAAATGAAAACACAGATATTTAAGGACTACGAGAAACTGCGGGCTATTCCGTCTTTGTTAGGAGTAATCAACGGAGCCTAGTCTTCGGACTCTTTTTCTGCGAATTTCCCGAAGGGCTTAAGCTTCATGAGCTGGGAGATGATTTTTGAGGTGCCTAAGTCCGCGACGACTTCGCCTTCCATGTGGTGCTTGTGTGCGAGGGTTTCTTTGGTCATCTTGGGTAATATTATAGGCGCCGGGAGCTTAAAAAGGTTTTTAGGGCATTCTTCACCCGAATTTCGCGTGCCCGAAGTGGACGAGCAAGTCCACTCCGAGTTTCTTTGCCTGCTCTTTTTTCAGGTCGCATGCGCCGTATGTTGGGTCGACGAATATTACGGTCTTCGCCTTGGTTTCCCGCTCTATCTCGGCGGCGACGTCTACGGCGTACTGCTTGAGCCCCTCCGGAAACTGGAGCCCCACAATCTTGGGCTTCTCATTGCGTACCGCGGCGATGATTCGCTCAACCTCGAGGTCGTAGTCGCAGTCCATTGCTGTTGATAAGAACTAGGCCCTTTAAAATATTAACTGGGTGTATTCACCTATCCGGTACTCATCCCACAGCTAAGAGTCCACGAGGAGGCTAGTCTTCCCTGCTCTCCCGCTTGAGCTCGCGCATCTCCCGGATTATCTGTTTCTCCTCCTCGGAGAGCTCCGCTTTTTTGAGTTCTGCTAGGTCTTCGAGGTTTATGAACGAGTAGATGGTGTCGCCTTCGTTTATGTGGCGTCCGACGGAGACGTCGTCGATGGAAACCGCGACCTTCTCGCCGGCTACCGCCTTGTGGACGCTCTCCCCGCCGGACTGGATGCTCTTGATTCTCCCTTTCACCTGCCCGTTGGGCAGCATAAGCTGTATGCCGGGGAAGAGCGTTCCTCCGATGATTTCGACGCCGACGATTGCAGGCTTGCTCGTCCTGAAGACGTGCTTTTCCAGGATGCGGAATTTAGCCGGATAAGTAACGGTCTTCTGGAGCTCCTGCTTTGCCTGGTCCTTCTCCTCCTTCGCCCACGCAAGGTAGTCGTCTATTATCTGGTAGATGACCTTGTTGTGGATGATGGTGACTCCCTGACTGTCCGCGAACGCGGGGATGTCGTCTGAAATCGGCGCGTTGAAGGCGAGTATCACGCCCAGGAACCTGTTTTCCTTGGCTACTGCAGAAGCCTCGATGACATCCTGCCTGGAGACTCTCCCAATGCGGCCGCATTTGACGGGAATGCTCTTGTCCGAAAGAAGCTTCACCATCGCCTCAAGGGAACCTAAGGTGTCCGCCTTGACGACGACGCCCAGAATGTCTCTCGTGAACTCGATTTCCCCAATCTCCTTCTTCACCTTCCCGACGAGCTCTTCTCCGCCCACGTAGACGGGCGCGCCGGGCATCGCGTTCTCGAGCCCCGGCGCCGCAATCTTTACGCCGTAGGCCGCATACACTGCGTCCACGTTCTTGAACTTCTCGCGCGGGTCCCGCATCTCGTCCAAAGCGTGCGGCCGCAGGAGCGCCTTCACCTTCGTGACGATAGGCTCCCCCCTACTCCCCAACACGATGGTGTCCCCCCGCCTTATGATGCCGTCGTAGATGATGGCGTCGACGGTCGTGCCCAAACC
>CAZJQY010000229.1:0-2753 GCA_964548095.1 uncultured archaeon | reverse complement strand
TAATTCAAACTTGACGCAGCCATTGTTTTGTTTGAAATTGTCCAGCGTTGGGTGGTTTCCCATCCTGCCGTACATAAGCCGCTTGATGTTCTTGCTGGCGCAAACCTCAACTGCTTTAGCCACGAGGGCGTTGTTTATTGCTTTATCCCAGTACTTCTGGAGAGAAAGTATCTGGGACATCACAGTCAGGCTGTCGCCATGATCAAGCTGCACAAACCCTGCAAGCTCATCCTGATAGTAAGCGCCGATGTACGTGCAATTTCTAGGTGAGAGTACCCCTGTCTTAACTGCTTCCAAGGATACTCCATAGTGAGGGAAACCCCTTTCTTGTCTTATTGGCGTTTCATTGTAGATTTTCCAGATCCCCTCTGCAAGTTTATCATCCGGTTCAGCTTCGGCGGTTCGTATGCCGCTTTTCTCTGCTTTCCTGATCATGTTTCGGGTTTTCTTTCCTACGCTTTTTAGCCATTCGTCGTAGGTTGTTATTGTAAGAAGTGCAATGTTGTCAGTTGTTTTCACCCATGAATCAGGTGGGTTAGCGATTGGGCAACACCATTTTCTTTCTATGAAAGTGAAGATGTCTGCTCCTCTCAGGCGGATTTTCTCGAGAAACTCTTTTGTTGGGATTACACTTCTCTCATATTCCCTTACATCAGTGGCTATCTTGAAGAAAGCCTTCTTTCGAATGACTAGTCCTTGGAGTTCTCTGTCTACTTGCAGAATGGTTCTTAGCGTTTCGTAATACGGTCCTCGATCGTTCATCTTTCCTCTTTGGAAGAGCCATATTGGATGAACGTGCAACACGTCTTCTTTTTCAATGTGGGCGTTTGCTATTTCAAGGGCTTTTTCAGCGTTGCATCTGTGACACAAGACGTCCAGACCTAAGGTTGGGAACTCGTAGAAAGATTGCAACGGATAGTTTTCTGGGATTTTCGGAGTTTTCGCTTTCCAGCGCTTCCACATGATCCGAGCGAAAAACCGTGCCGTTCCATGAACAGTGTAGTATTTCACTTTTCTTCCTGTAGACTTCTCCAAAAGTTTCAGTTCTTCGTAAGGCTTGTTGGCAATATGAAGTGCCACTTCATGTCTATCTTCATCGAGTAGTTCAAGCAGTTCTCGATCTGGAATCGTCTTAGGCGTGAAGAACCAGTAGGCCTTGACTTGTTTGGGTGACTCGTTGATCATCTTGGCCAATATCTTGGAATTTTTGAGGTAGTCACTGCCTATTCTTATGTCCAGAGCCGTGTAAATGAAGCTTCTGAATCTTGAGGGGTAAGGGTAGTCAACGTCAATCCTTAGTTTTATCAAAGTCGGCTCCATCTGTCTTCTTATCTGAAAGATTCTTCTTTGATATAAAACCTCTTCACAGCTTTCCGAGCCAATCATGGAACACAAGGCTCCTGCAAAAATTGCTGTTGAATATGGGCGGGTGGTCTTATCGAGATTTTCTGTGGAAATCTATTTGCTCCTTTTCTAGTATCGGCTTCCACCATTCAGTATGCGTTTTGTACCATTCGACTGTCTTCTTTATGCCTGCTTCAAACGTGGTTTTTGGTCTCCAACCAAGCTCTCTTATTCTTTCAGTGTTCAACGAATACCTTAAGTCATGCCCGATTCTGTCCTTGACGAATTCTATTAGGCTCTCCGGCTTTTTGGCGAGTTTCAGTACTGTCTTCACAACTTGAAGGTTTTTCAGCTCTTGGTTTGCGGCTATGTTGTAGATTTCTCCAGCCTTGCTCTTTTGCAGAACTAGGTCTATGGCTCCGCAATTGTCCTCTACGTAGATCCAGTCTCTGACGTTTTCCCCTGTTCCATAAACTGGTATTGACTTATTTAGCAAGGCATAGATTATGGTTTTAGGGATCAGCTTTTCGGGATGCTGGTACGGGCCATAATTGTTTGAGGATCTTGTTATGATCACTGGCAGGTCGTAGGTTTCAGAATAGGCTTGGCATAACAGTTCTGCGCCCGCTTTCGATGCAGAGTAGGGGTTGCGCGGGTTCAGCTTGTCTTCTTCTTTGAAGCTTCCCTTCTGGATGTGGCCGTAAACCTCGTCTGTGCTTATTTGCTCAAATCTTGGAATGTCAAGCTTTCTGGCAGCTTCTAGCAGGTTGTAGATGCCGTAGATGTCGGTGAGAACGAAGGTTCCTGCCTCAATTATGCTCCTGTCAACGTGAGTTTCAGCGGCAAAATTCACGATGCAGTTGCAGTTCTTTGTGGCTTTTTCAACGTCTTCCTTTCTTGTGATGTCTCCTTTGATGAACGTTATCTTGTCCCATACGTCATGCAGGTTTTCTTTTCTGCCTGCGTATGTAAGCTTGTCCAAAACCACGACTTCGTAATCTGGATGCTTTCTTAACATGTGATGTACAAAGTTGCTCCCTATGAAACCTGCGCCGCCTGTTACAAGGATTCTCATCAGCGTCACCCGTGTTTTAGCCATGGAGCCAGTTTCCAGTCGTATGGAATCTTGTCTGTGTCTGGAGGTAGCCTGTGTTCATCTGGCTTGCTGTAATCATATAGTTCCGTTGGCAGGTTGAGTACCAACGCATACTCTTCGCTTATTGTTTTGAAACCATGCCAAACTTCTGGGGGGATCTGAACTAGGAGAAGGTTTCTTTCGCCGATCATAAATTCGTTTATTTCACTCTTGGTTTTTGATTGTTTTCTGTCGTCATATAATTCAAGTTTCACCATGCCTTTGATGCATGTTATGTTGTCTGTTTGTGTCTTATGCATATGCCAAGCTTTCA
>CAZJQY010000228.1:0-2762 GCA_964548095.1 uncultured archaeon | reverse complement strand
TCTTCGAGTATGTACGCTACGCTAAAGAACGCTTGGGAGATGTCATAATCAGTGCGGCGACAAATGGCATGCTCCTCACGAAGTGCAACAGAGAAAAGATTATCTCGTCAAAGCTAGACCTACTGACGATAAGTTTTGACGGCACAAGTAAGGAAACGTATGACAGAATCCGCTGCGGAGGCGATTTCGACAGGGTATCGGAAAACATCCGGCAGATCATCACGCTGAAAGAGAAGTCATCGAGGAGAAAACCCATACTCGAGATACTGGTGCTTGAGACCCCGGAAAACAAGGATGAGGTTTCCGCGTTCAAGAAAAAATGGGCGTACGCCGAGAAAGTAATCGGCGTGAGATTGTTCTTCAGGGAAATGCACAACTGGGGGAAGCACGTCAGCAACCTACACACTTTCCGAGACAGAAATAGCGGTTTATACATTAAACTACCCTGTTTCCGGTTAAGAGACACAGCCGTCATCAACTGGGAGGGTGATGTATCCCCCTGCTGCTTTGACTATGACTCAACACTAAAGCTTGGCAATATCAATGATCAAAAATTTGTCGACATATGGATCGGGAAAAAAAAGAGAGAAATCCAAGACAAAATAATTGAAAATAAATACTCCGAAATCTCTCTCTGCAAGAACTGTCCCCTCCCTCTAATCTATCTAGATGAAATACCTCTAAAAATTCTCTCTAGCTATACAACAACTAAAAAGGATGAGAAGCGTCGAAGATGTTAAACTAAAATGTAAGTCACATGCACTCTAAACTTTTGCAAGTTACATAAAAAATACCCAGATACTCTGTTAAGCGACAGAAGATTTCCTGTTAGCTCTTCCTCTTTTATCATAAAACCCTTTTCCTCAAAGAGCATCCTTCTTTTTTCAAGCTTCCAATCATTCATCTCAGCTAAGAAGGTCTCGTTTTCTGGTTTAACACTCCAGTCTTTTTCGTGCGCTCTTTCTGTGAGGAAGTGTTTTATGGGGTTTTTCAGGAATTTTAAAGGGTTATTTACTATGTGGAGGATGTATTTTTTCCATCCTTCAAGGCAGAGGAGGTATGCTATGTGGTAGGCGGGTGTTGGAACGGAGATGAGAGCGTGTGCTCCTTTTTTTAGGACTCGTTTAGCCTCAGACAGGTATTTTTTGGGGTCTGTGGTGTGTTCGAGCACAAAGTTTGAGGTGAGGAGGCTTATGCTTTTCGATTTTATGGGCAGGTGTTCGCCGTCTGCGATGATGTTTATCTGGTGATATGCGTAGTGGTCTGCTCGGACGTCTGTGCCTAAAACGTTTACGTCCATCCTCCTCTTAATGTAGGCCTTGAAGTTTTGGCTGCCGCAGCCGTCGTCCAAGAGGATGCCTCCCTTGTGCAGTTTCCGCATCTCTTTTGCGAGGTGTTCGAATGTCAGGCGGGTTGCGGGAACAAGCATTTTCTCATCTAACGGACGCAGCTCGTCTTCGAAATATTCTATCGTGTTCTCAAAGATATTTGTGTTTTCTTTCCGATTTACCTTCTTCCCGTTTTGGTAGAATACTGGCGTCTTGACTTTCACAAGCCCTTCAAGCGGGCAGGCGTCTGCACACCTTCCGCAGTGGATGCAGGAATCGTTTATGTGAATCCGCTTTGATTTCACGCCCGGCAGGATTTTTTTGAAGTAGAACGCATCCACTGCGCAGGCTTTCGAGCATTCTAGCTTGCATTTTCGTGGACTGCATTTTTCCGTGAAGTAGACGACGTCTTTTACTGGAAAGAGGGTGTCGCATTCACGGCATGAAAGGAAAAACTCGTTATCTAACTCTATGAGCGTCAGGTCTTTATCCTCTTTACAGTCAGGGCAGGACAGAATCCTTATTGTTTCCGAGTCTATCGAGAATCTAGGTTGCGAGTTTCTCATATTCCTTCAGCGCTTTTTCTGCAGTGTTCTTCCAGTCGTAGGCTTTAATCTTTTTCTTGGAGATGGCCCCCATGGCTTTCCCCTTACTGGAGTCGTGCAGCTTAAGGATTGCATCGCATATAGCCTCCGGTTTTCCGGGCGGAACAAGAAATCCGTTCACTCCCCCCTCAACTACCTGCGCGTTTTCGCCGGTTTCTGTCGCGATAATAGGTAGCCCGCATGCCATGGCCTCTAGAATTACCTGCGGGAGGCCTTCATAGAGTGTTGGAGTAACGAAGGCGTCCGAGAGAGAGTAGTATGTGAAGAGTTCCCTGTCTGATATGTTTTTGACGTGCAATATCCTGTCTCTTATCTTGCGCCCCCGAATCATCTGCCTGATTTTTCCCTCGTCTGAGCCCTCTCCAATCAGGATAAGCCGTGCGTTTGGAATCTCTGTGAGGGCGCGTGCGAAGGCTTCGATTAGGTAGGATGCTCCCTTCATGGGGTCTATTCTTCCTACTGAGATAAGGACGAAATCATCGTCGGATAACCCGACGTCTCGTCGAGATAAAGCAGGATTCTCAGTATACTCATTTGTCAGATTCAGGTCCACGCCGTCCGGAATCTCAAACACTTTATCGTGCGGTATGCCATATTTTTCGACTAGCTTTTTCGTCTGCGTTGGCCCCTCTGACGCGACCTTGTCGCATCGGGTGATGCAGTACTGGAGGGGAATGTCGATTGGGGCCTCGCAAATTCTTGACGTAAAGCCTTTCTCCTTCCATGGTTCGGTTCCCCTGTGGAAGGGTGACACGACAACCGGCTTTCTTCTCCTCTCTAGTAGATACGGGAACGCGTTTATCTCGAATGTGTGGAGGACGTCGAAGTC
>CAZJQY010000227.1:0-2772 GCA_964548095.1 uncultured archaeon | reverse complement strand
ACCTTGCGATGACGTTTTCCATCTCAGGTAATCTATTGCAAGCGGAATATTAATGAATCAGCTTTGGTAGAGTTCTGGAAACAAACGCTTCCTCAGGCCGAGGTAGACGTCGTGGTAGGCTTTCACCTTTTTCTGAAGTGACGGTTTCGCGTCATCGAACTCATGTAGTCCGCGCTCTATTATCGGCAGGTCTTCTCCGCTTAGAATTCTCTTTTCATCAAACAGTTGCGCATAATACACCGCGTTTGAAGCGTCATCCCACTCAGAGCTCTCGCGCGCCGTAGTCTCGGCGTCGAAGCCTGCATGCCGCACCTGAAGTTTCCGCCCTTCCCCTTCGAGATTGAAGAGGTAATCACTCATGGCTTTGGCGCGGTTTCCGTTGTTCGCCTCCAAGAGCATCTTAACGTAGCCTTCGCTCTGCTCCGGTTTGAATACGCTTCCTGGGACTCCCACAGTTGACTGAACCTTTTTGTGGATGCGTTTAGCCATCAGATTACTCCGGTTATCTTAGCGAGCTCCTTCGCGCGCGAGGGCGTGAGTCCGTCGCGCAGTATCGTGTATCTGTCCCGGAGGGTGTGGGCGATGGTGAGCGCTTCGATGATTTTCTCTTCGGGGATGCCGAGCTCCCGCGCGTTGGTTGGGGCTTTGACTGTTGCTAGGGCGTCGCGGACGCGCTGCCAGTCCGCGTTGTGGAGGTACGCCATGAGTATTGTTCCGACGCCGCATTGTTCTCCGTGCAACGCAGGCTTCTCGCAAATCATGTCCAGGGCGTGGCTGAAGAGGTGCTCTGAGCCTGAGCAGGGACGGGAGGAGCCAGCGATGCCGATGGCAACGCCTGAGGAGATGAGCGCCTCGACGACCATGCTCACATCCTGAAGAGCTTTGTCTGCGTTGTGCATGATGATTTCAGCCGAGAGCGCCGACAACGTCGCCGCATAGTCGCCGTAGTATTCGCCTTTCTCGTTGGCGGCGAGCTTCCAGTCGAGGACGGAGGTGAAGTTTGAGATGACGTCGGCGCAGCCTGAGGAGAGGAAGCGTTTGGGCGCCTTCGCGATGATGCTCGTGTCGGCGACGACCGCAATCGGGCACCGCGTCTTCACGGAAACCGGCTTGTCCTTTTTTATCGAAGCTTGCGGCGACACGATGCCGTCGTGGGAGGCTACGGTGGGGATGCTTAGGAATGGGACGCCAAGCTCTTTGGAGACGATTTTGGTGGCATCTATTACCGAGCCTCCGCCAACGCCCAAGAGATAGTTTACGAGCGGCGGTTTCGAGAGGATTTCGTCGGGTTTAGAGGACTCGATGATTACCGAGCCCAGCTGTTCGGCGACCTTCTCGCCGGCGACCTTCCTCGTCCCCGCGTCGCAGATGACGGCTGAGTCGCCAGAGAGGCCGAGGAGGAAGACGACTTCGACGACCTTCTCGATTGCGCCGTCTCCGACCAAAACCTTCCGAGGTAGTTCGATGTCTTTCATGCTCACAGGTTTGCGAGTATCCTGTCTACTAATCTGGACTTCTTGCCTAAATACTTCCGCGATATGTAGTGGTAGTTGATGTAGTGGTAGTGGTGGATTATCACGAAGGCGCCAACCACAAGGCCCTGCAGGAACTCACGCTCGCCGATAAGGTAAGCCAATATAACGGCCGCAGCAAGCGTTGCGACGCCGGCGACGAGCGTCCCGTTCCCGAAACCGAAAACGTGCCAAGACGCCCTGACGAGGGGGTTATACTCCACGTCAGACCATTTTTTTATGTGTTTCCTGAGGATGCTCACGTTGTGGAATGTGTAGGCTATGTCCATGAGAGACAGGACAAATATTATGGTCAGAAAGTACGGGAACTCCATCTACTTTTTGTCGTACAGGTAATTCAGGACGAATTCCACGTCGGCTGGATTCATGCCGTGCTCTTCAGCGAGAGACGAGACCGTGAGAATGTAGGTCTCGTAGTCTTTAACCGCGAAGTCGTCTCCAGGTTTCTTTTCCGCCCCCGGAAGCCCGAAGTCTTTGACGAGCGTGTTCCAGACTTTGTGGCTTATGGCGGCGTGTTTGTAGGGGTTCTGGAAGGCGAGTATTTCGGATGCGAGCGTCATCCCGATTCCTCTCATCCTCGTGAGGCTTCTGAACTTGAGGGATAATTCTGGCGCGGAGAAGGCCTTGTTCGTCAGGTCTTTAACGTCGAAGAACCTGGAGTCTGCTATGGGCTTTAAGCCCTTGTAGGAGATTATGTCGTTTAGGTCGGAGGCGGTGAAGAGGAGGAGGTTGTTTAGTCGCTTAAACAGTTTGTCTCGTTGGACGAGTCGCGCGTCGTGCTTGTTTATGTAAAGGATGCGGTAGAGATTCATGCACATCACCATATTAACTAAGTTATTCCAGACTTAAAAGCGCTGAACTCGTCATTTAAGATTATCGGGGTAATGGTTTACCATGGATGAGAGGGTCATCGCCGCCGCCATAATCATCGCCTTCATGCTTGCGTCCGCATACTTCCTTGGTGCATCCAGGAACGTCAGGGTTTCGCCGCCGCAAGAAGCTTGGGCGGAAAAACCCCGGTTCCATGAGGACCCTCAGGATGCGGCCTTGAGGCAGCATATGGTCGACGAACTTCAGGCGGGAAACATCACCGACCAGCGGCTTCTTGAAGCCGTGGGCGGCATCCCACGCCACCTGTTCCTCCCAGAGGAGCTGCGGCAGCAGGCGTACACGGGCTTCCCCCTCCCGATTGGCTTCAACCGGACGACGCCGCAAGCCTATTATGTGGTCTACGTCGTCC
>CAZJQY010000226.1:0-2777 GCA_964548095.1 uncultured archaeon | reverse complement strand
GAAAATCATACAATTATGTGGGGTAAAAACCCCACAAAATCAACGATGAGCCATATTTATACTACCACTACCATTTTTATTCCAAACAAAATGGCACAAAAAACCATCTACCTCATCGACGTCACCAACCGCGACGGCGTTCAGACGAGCAGGCTCGGGCTCTCGAAACTGCAGAAGACGATAATCAACATCTACTTGAACGAGATGGGGGTCTACCAGAGCGAGATTGGTTTCCCCGTAACCCGCCACGAGCGAAACTACATAAACGCCAACATCGAGCTCGCCCGGAAGGGGCTTCTTAAGCCGATTGTCCTCTCAGGGTGGATTCGCGCGATAAAGAAGGATGTTGAGGGCGCGTTCGCGAGCGTGCCGCAGATACGGCACATGAACCTCTCGATCTCAACGTCAGACCAGATGATTCAGGGCAAATTCCTCGGCAAGGTAACGCGGAAAGACATAATCCAAATGATGGTCGAGGCGGTGAAGCTCGCCTACGACAAGGGAGCTGTGGATATCGGCGTGAACGCGGAAGATGCCTCCCGCACGGACTCGGATTATCTCATCGAGTTCTCGGAGGCCGCGAAGGAGGCGGGAGCGAAGCGGATACGCTACTGCGACACCTTAGGTTATGACGACCCCTTCACCATCTACGACGCTATCTTCAAGCTGGCGAAAGCCGTGAAAATCCCGATAGAAATGCACTGCCACAACGACTTGGGTATGGCAGTCGCCTGCTCTGTTGCGGGCGCTAAGGCCGCAGTCGACGCTGGCGTGGACGCCTACATCAACACGACCGTGAACGGGCTCGGGGAGCGTGCCGGAAACGCAGACCTCATATCCACAATCCTCGCCGTCCAGAAATCCAAAGGCTTCGGCGGAAAATACAAGCTCGACAAGAGAGTGACGCTCTCGAACTCGTGGAAGATCGCGAAATACGGCTCCTACGCGTTCGGAGTCCCCATCCCCATCAACCAGCCCGCCGTCGGCTCAAACGCTTTCGCGCACGAGTCAGGCATCCACGCAGACGGCGCCATCAAGGACTGGAGAAACTACGAGCTATACCATTACGAGGAAATCGGGAGAGGCGAACCCGAGATAATCGAGACCGGCCGCATGATTACCGCAGGCGAATACTCAGGCATCAAAGGATTCAGAAACGTCGCCGGAAAGCTCGAGATACAGTTCAAGGACGACGCCGAAGCCCAAAAGATTCTTGAGCTAGTGCGTTACGCGAACGTCCACAACCAGAAGCCGCTCACCGACGGGGAACTGCGGTTCATCGCAAGCTACCCCGAGGAAGCGCGGCTCATCATGACGGTTACGCCCTAAGCCTTACGGTGCCCTCTTCCTAGACTTGGCGATAAGCATCTCGCCGACGTCTGCGGGACTTAACGCCTCACCCTCTTCGCGGCGTGGCGGAGTATACTCTCTCAGGGTTTTCGCTTGTCTTGCCTCCTCAACTGCCTTAGTCCGCAGGTGCTCTTCAACCACGATGTGGTGTGGGGGCGCCTGCTTCTGTCTCTGGATGCAACGACCCATAAATAATACTTCGTTGTTTTAGTATTTAATATACAGTTGCGTAATTAGTTAGATACATTTTTGGTGGAATATGGCAGCCAAAAAGCTTTTTATCCCGGGGCCGGTTGATGTCTCCCCTGACGTGGCCGCGAAGATGAGCGACCCTATGATAGGGCATCGAAGCAAGGCTTACGCTGAACTGCACGCGAGGACGGTTGATAAACTCCGGCAGCTTATGTACACTAAAAACAAGGTCTTTTTGGGCACGTGCTCTAGTTCCGGCTGGATGGAGGCTGCCGTCATAAACTGCGTCTCCCGGAAGGCGCTCCACGTCGTGAACGGCGCCTTCAGCAAGAGGTGGATGAAGATTTCTAAGGCGTGGGGCAAGAGCGCCGAAGCCGTTGAAATACCTTTCGGTTCCGCGGCGAAGCCTGAGCAGCTTGAAGACAAGCTGAATTCAGGTGAATACGACACCCTTTTCATCACGCACAATGAGACCTCGACGGGCGCTATGACGCCGCTTCAGGGCTTCGGAAAACTCTGCGCAGACAACAACGTCGTATTCTGCGTCGATGCCGTCAGCAGCATGGCGGGAGTAAAGATTGAGGTCGACAAACTGGGGATAGACGTCCTAGTCACAGGAACCCAAAAGTGCTTTGCAGTCGCTCCCGGCCTCGCGATGACATCAGTAAGCGACAAAGCGCTTGAGCGCTCGAAGACAATTCCCTACAGAGGCCTTTACTTCGACTACCAGGACTACCTTAAGAAAGACGAGAAAAACAACACCCCCTCAACGCCGCCGATACCGCAGATTATGGCGTTAGACTACCAGCTCGACAAAATCCTCAACAAAGAAGGGCTGGAAAACCGCTTCAAAAGACACAAAACCATGGCAGACTACACGCGAGCGTGGGCCAAGAAAAACTTCGAGATGTTCACCGAAGACTGGTGCAGCTCAGACACCCTCACCTGCATCAAAAACACGAGAAACCTCGACCTGGACGAGCTGAAGACGAAGCTCGGAGAAAAAGGCTACGTCTTCTCGAACGGCTACGGCGACCTCAAAGGGAAGACCTTCAGGGTCGCGCACATGGGCGACAGAACACTCGACGAGCTTAAGGAATACCTTAAGACAATAGATGAAGTGTTTGGACTAAAATCACATACTCCACCATAAGGGGGAGTATGACTTACAAAATGAATGAATAAGACAATACTGTCGTTTGTTCTAATAATTGGAGTTGTGTTTGGAGTAGTCT
>CAZJQY010000225.1:0-2786 GCA_964548095.1 uncultured archaeon | reverse complement strand
TTATCCCCCCAAGTATCCCGCCAGCATTATTGGTTAAGGTAACTATCTTGTTGTCTCTAATAGTGAATGGGTCATTATTCTCTGAGCCTCTTTTCCCGGCAGCTGAGAAACCTGAGCCGAATTCAACCCCCTTGACGGCTGGAATGGCAAAAAGGGCTTTGGCTAAGTCTCCCTCTAATGTGTCAAAGACTGGCTCACCCAAACCGACCGGTACATTGAGAGCTATGCCTTCTATGAGCCCGCCAACACTATCACCTTCTTCTTTAGCCTTCTCAATTACTCTGGACATCTTTTCGGCGGCTCTCAGGTCAGCACATTTAACTGGGTTCTGGTCAACATTTTCTTTTATTTCATCAAACCCCGTCAGCTTGGCTTTTATGCCTCCTATTTCAACAGTATGAGCCAGAACCTCAATACCAATCAAATCAAGCAATTTCTTGGCAATGGCTCCAGCCATAACAAAAGTGGCGGTGATTCTTCCTGAGAACCTACCTCCACCCCTGAAATCATTAAATCCCCCGTACTTCATAAAGGCGGTATAGTCGGCATGACCTGGTCTAGGTAGGAACCTCGTCCTTTCATACTCACTTGAATCCACATCCCTATTCCATATCAACAAACAGATAGGCGCGCCAGTAGTGCGCCCATTGAAGATACCGGAAAGAATCTCGACCTTGTCCTCCTCTACCCTTGCTGTGGCTATCACCCATACCCCCGGTTTCCTTTTATCCACCTCTCTCTGGATATCCTCCTCAGTAATGGGTAAACCGGCGGGGCATCCGTCTATGATGATACCCACGCACTTCCCGTGGCTTTCACCGAAGCTGGTTATCGTGAAAAGCTTGCCTAAACTATTCCCCATTTATCTACCTTGCCCCCTATACTTTTCAATTCATCCCAGAATTGTGGGAACGTTTTTGAGACACATTCAGCCCCATCTATTATTGTTTCTCCGACTACTGAGCCAAGTAGGCTAAAAGCCATCGCAATCCGGTGGTCGCCTTTAGAATCTACAACTGAGCCCTTCGGTATTGAGCCAGTGACGGTCAATTTATTTCCCTCCTCTCCAACTTTTATGCCCATCCTCTCAAGTCCTTCTCTTAAAGCGGAAACCCTATTTGATTCCTTTATCCTGGCTCGTTCTATGCCAACGAACTCGCTGTCTCCATCGGCCACTGCTGCCAGAACTGCCATAGTGGGCAGAAGGTCTATACAGTCGGATAAATCGGCTCGTATGGCACTCAATCTCGATTTCCTCACTGTAACTGAATTTTTATTCACCTTGACCCGAGCGCCCATATCTCTTAAGAAGTCTAATATCATCTTATCACCTTGCAAACTTTCAGGATTTAGATTTTTCACTTCTACTTCTCCACAAACAGCTCCCAGGGATAGGAAATATGAAGCCGAAGACCAGTCCCCCGCTACCCAGTATTTAGCTGGTCTATATGTTTGCTTGAATATTTCGAATTCCCTGAGGTCTTCGGAGGCTTTTACTTCTATCCCGAACCTTCGGAGGCAATTTAGGGTCATCAGCACAAAGGGTTTTGACTCCAAGAGTGTAGTTAGCCTGATTGTAACACCCTCTTCAGCAAAGGGGGATATGAAGAGTAAAGCCGATACAAACTGAGAGCTTATATCACCCGGCAGTTCAATCACTCCGCCTCTAAGTCTACCCCCGTTAACAACTACAGATGCGTCCTCACCCCGGTAAAGACAATCTACACCCAATTGCCTGAGCGCTTGGACTAATGGTTTGACTGGTCTCCTGGCAAGAGAAGGAGCTGCGGTTAAGCGGCATTTGCCCGGGATTAGTGAGCAGAGGGCAGTCATAAATCTCAAGGTAGCCGCCGATTCACCACAGAATAGGTCTGTATCTGGCTCACAGAAATCACCTCCGCTGACCTGCCACAAATAACCTTTCAGATGGACACGAATTCCAACCTGGCTCAACACATTTAAGGCGGCTTCGGTATCATCTGAAGTCAGGGGATGTATTATTTCACTCTTGCCTTTAGCCAAGGCAGCACACATCAACCCCCGAATAGTATAACTTTTTGAGGGAGGAGCTATCACCTTTCCCTTAACTTGGCTCTTATAAATGGAAACCTTCATCATCTTTCAACTTGCTTATTATTTGCTCAACAATAGAATCGGTATCTAGTTTTGAGGTATCTATCTTAATATCCGCCACCCTCTCATAAAAAGGCTTCCTGAATCCTAAAAGCTCTCGGATATTCAAGGCTTTATTGGCTGCCTTAAGCAGAGGCCTTTCGTCTCCATCGCCTGAGACCCGCTTTAGAATTACCTTTGGGGATGCGGTCAGGTAAACTATCCTAGATTGCTGTCTCAGTCGGTCAATGTTTATTTTATTGAGAACTATGCCGCCACCACAAGCAATAACCAAATTTTTATCCTTGGAAACCTCCTTGGTAACCTCAATCTCAAGCTCCCGAAAAGCTACCTCACCATCCTGTTGGAATATGTCTGGTATAGATTTTCCCGCCTTGTGCTCAATCAAAGAATCCAGCTCAACAAATTTCCTCCCCAGCTTTTCAGCCAGAACTTTGCCCACCGCTGTCTTCCCCACTCCCATGAAGCCGATGAGGGCTATATTAGTCTTCACGCCTTTGAAGCACCTCAATTACTTTTTCCCTCATTACCCCAATTGGTGCTTTCAGACCAGTCCACTTCTCAAAAGCTATAGCTCCCTGCCAGACAAGCATATCCAGTCCGCCTATGGTGGCTGCCCCTGCCGCCTTAGCTTTTCACTGAAGCCTCGTCTT
>CAZJQY010000224.1:0-2796 GCA_964548095.1 uncultured archaeon | reverse complement strand
TGCCGTGTATGCTTAACTCGTTTACTCCCGTGTAGTTGGACCACAGGAATCCTGTGCCATTTGATGTAATGTTTATGAGTACTCCATCCACGGGTGTCCCAGTCTTTGATTCTGTCACCTGTCCGTATACCTTGTCCGGAACCATCCCTCTAACCCCCGTTATCTTCTCTCCGGGTATGGGGGGGATTGGGAATGCGGTAAGGTACCCTGCCATGGCTACCACTATCATCCCTACTATCACGTAGCGCATGAGCGCCTTCTTTTCTTTTTCCTTATGGGTTGTAGTCGAGGACACAGTCTATGCACCCGTTTTGGCTTACTTGAATATAGTATCCGAGCCCGACCTTGAGTGTGTTGTAGTCGTTTCCGATGGGGTCTTTAATATAGGATTTGAACAGGCCGTCTGTCTTGTTGAGGTATACGACGCTCCTGTAGTCGGCGTTTATCTGCATCCCCCTCATGACGTCGTCCATGCTCTTGTCGTTCACGGAATTCAATCCGATTGAAACCCAGCAGCTGTCTCCGTTGCATACGCCGCCGTTTAGAGACAGCTTCCTCCTGCTTCCGAATTCCTGCCCGCTGAACTCAAGCGTTGCGCCCGCCGGCTCGGTTATGTAAACCCAGTATGAGAGTGTCTCATCGAGTTGGTCTTCCGGGTTTACGTCCACGAACTCTGTGCCGCTCCAATAAACTACATTCGTATACTTTCCCGCGATTGATGATAGCGCCTCGTTGAAGGTGGTTGTGTCCAGCGGAAACGATATCATGTTAAAACCAAAAGGCAAGCTCACCTGCGGGTTCGTCTGCGGGGACCGGGCGCTCGTGTTTGTCTTGTCGGTGCTTGTTCCGTTCGATGTCTCGAAGCTTACGGTGTGCGACCTGCGCGTTAACGTCGTGCTGTAGTAATAGAGCCTGCCGTCCGTGTAGTCTGTGTCGGACGCGTTCGCCGCCGCCATCGCGTATGACACGCCATCGATGGTGACGTTGATGCTTGCGGGCGCAATGTTTTCGGCGCTCGTATAAACTACCGTGTAATTGAAGGGCGTGCTCGTGTTCCCTGATGCGGGGGTCACGTTTCCGTTTGAGAGGAGGCTTACTGTTTCTATGTCGAATTCATCGGATGCCTCAAGTTCACTGTCGTTTCCTCCTTGGATTACGTTTCCTTCCGCGTCCGTGAATGCCGCATACACTGCATACATTCCGTCTTTCGACGAGCCGGTGTTCCATGGTGCCGCATTCCATAGGGTGTCGAGTTGTAGCACGCTTCCAGCACCGATTGTTCTGGGAGTTCCGGAGCCTCGGTCGTCTATAATCGTTGACGCATTCTCGCAGTCGCATACTTCAAGGCTTCCGTTAAACTTCATGACTTTCAGCAGGAGGTATCCGCTTAAGTCTTGTGAGCCTGTGTTGTTTATCCAGGAGTTTGCGGTGAGGTTCACTTGTTGGTTTGTGCCGTAGGTGCTGGACTTCACTTCCACAGCAATCGTTGCTGATACTTGCACGTCGAATGTGAGTTCTGTCGACGAGTTTGTGTTTCCTGCCCAGTCCTGCGTCCAGACTGCGACTGTGTACCTTCCTTTGGCGAGCGTCTGGTTGTTTCCTCCAGCGCCGGTGATGTTGTACTGGTAGCTGTTTCCGCCAAGAGACGTCATGCTGTACTGTGTTTTAGTCCCGTTCTGGTACGTGATGTTCACCCAGATTCCCTTAAGTCCTGTTCCAACGTCTGATGCCGTGGCGTTCACGGTCACGTTTCCTCCGATGCCGATGGTCGCCGGCGTCCGGCTTACCTCGGAGAGAGACGGCTTTATTGAGTCGACGACGAAGTTTAGCGTGCTGTTTGTTGCCGTGTATCCTCCCGCGTCCCAGCAGGCTACGGTCCACTCGTGCGCTCCCTCAGAGAAGCCGGACACGGCTTCGGTTGTGGCGCTGCTGTTTGAGCTCGAGATTCCCGTCTTGTTCGCGCTTACGTCCACGGTGAGGTTGCAGGACACGCTCCCGTCGCCGTCGTCTTTCGCCGTCCAAGTGAAGCTTACTGTCGTCGAGGACTTGTTGGAGTTGTTTGCCGGGCTCGTGAGGTAGACGGAAGGGGGCGTGTAGGAGGTTACCGTATCGTTCAACTCCGCCGAATACGAGAACGAGTCGTTGAGGACGCAGTATATGACGTGGTCTGCGTTGTCGTCCCACGGGGAAGAGAACGAGCAGCTCCTCTCTCCGCTTCCGTTTGTGCCCGTGCAGAGGGCGTATGACCCGGACGTGCTTCCGCATTCGAGCCTTAGGCTGTCTCCTTCGGAGTCGGCTGCGCCGGAGGAAGTCATCGTGATGGTGTCCCCATACTTCTTTGTCGAGGCGTCTTTCGATACGCTCGTCCACGTGGGCTCGTTGTTCACATAGAACGGGGAGTTCCCGTTCGAATCCTCAATGCAGGCGCTCTGGTTGTCGCAGGCATAAGCGCGCCAGGAATATGAGCCCGACTCGCTGGTCGTCGCGTGACTGCATGACGCCTGGACGCCAGTGTTTGCGAAGTCGCTTGCGCAGTATTGTGTGCTCGTGCAGCTTCCTCCGGATTGCCCTGAGCTGTCGCAGACGAGGAGTTTGTACTGGTCTCCTTCAGGGTCTGTCGCATTGATTGTGAAGACTACGTTAGCCGGCTCCTGCGTTGGCGTGGTTGATGAGGAGCCTCCGTCTGAGGCTGCAACCGTTATTGTCGGTTTTTTGTCCACGTAGTATGGAGAATTTCCGTTAGAGTCTTCGATGCAGGCGCTGTAGATGTCGCAAGCGAACGCCTGCCAAGCGTAC
>CAZJQY010000223.1:0-2811 GCA_964548095.1 uncultured archaeon | reverse complement strand
GCTTGTAACGGTGGAAGGTGTCGGGCCGGGCGGACGCCACCCAGCGGATGTTCAGTTTTCGCTCGATGAAGCCCTCGCAGATGAAGCGCACGCGGTTCTGGTTGGCAAAGAAATTGGCGTCGCTGAAATTGACCTGGTCGAGATTGTAGGTCTTGACCAGATGCTCCACCTCATCGACCACGCGCGCGGCGTCCAGTCCGGTCCAGTGGCGCTGGTAGAGCTGGGCGTCCGCGCAGTAGCCGCACTTGCCGGGGCAGCCCTGGCTGGAGTGGAACTCGGTGGTGCGGATCTGTTCGTGGTTCGTCTTCTGGTTGAGCTCGATGGCGCGGTTTACATCCATCAGATGAAAGGGCGCCGGCAGCACGTCGTTGATGTTGGTAAGCGGCCGTGGTTCGTTGACGACGATGCCGTCGACGGTCCAGTAGGCGGTGCCGGGCACGCCGGCCGGCGGCTTGCCGGCCACCAGGCTCTCGACGATCTCCTTGAAGGTGACATCGCCCTGACCCACGCAGACAATATCGCAGGCGACCGATTCACAACACTGCTCGGGAAAGAGCGACGGATGGTAGCCACCCCAGACGATGGGCACCTCGGGATTCAGGGCGCGCACCTTGCGGGCCATGGCTATGCCCCGCTTGATCTGGTAGCCGGTAATGGAGCTGATGCCGACGCAGACGGCGTCGTCCAGGTGCTTGAGGACTTCCTGCTCGTAATTGGGAGTGACCCGCTCGTCGACCAGGTGCAGGTCGTACTTGCCCTCGAGCGGCGCCACGATGACGGCGAGAGCCAGCCCCAGTTCAATGCGGTAATGGCCATCGGCCGGCGTCGGAAAGAACAGGACGATTCTGCCCTTGCCGCGGCGGTCGTAGTTTGTCTTTCTCTCGTTATCGGCCATCTGGATATCCTGTTATTTTAGATTTCTGTCCGCCGTGACGGCGACGCTCAAGGGCCAGCCGAGAGTAGCCTGCTCATCGGACGGAGGCGCCTCGAATATGACGCGGAATGCATAACGCACCCAGATACTCTCCTCATTATAATAACTACTATGAAACTAACGCTACTTCATCTGTAATTATTGCAGGAAAAGTGCCTCATTTGCCGACCGGCGTGACCTTACGGGCAAAAATGTACATGTTCGAGCTGCTGTTCCGCTTCGCCAATGCCTTCCCAAGAACCCTGCTGGCCAGCTCGAGCGGGGCCGGCAGCCGGGAAACGTAGGTCGCCCGCTTGCCTCGCCGCAGGAGGTTGCGCGCCCTTTTTGCCGCCCAGATGACCGTGTAGAACGTATAGCTCAAGGGCCGAAAGTAACTGCCGACCACCTCGAAGCCGGTCTCCTGCAGCAGGCGGTCCATGGTCTGGTAGGAAAAGCTGTAGAAATGACGCGGCGCGTCGAAGCCGAGCCAGAACCTGCCGAGCGCTTCCGCCTCGAAACCGCGGTTGAAACACCACAGGCACAGGGCTCCGCCCGGCTTGACTATCAGGCCCGCCTCCTCCAGCACCCTGCGTGGATCTGGAACATGCTCGAGCACGCCCATGATCGTGACCGCGTCGAAACTGTCGCTCTCGTAATGGGCGTCCTTGAGCTCGCCGTGAAAAAGCTGTATCTGTTCTTCCTCGCGAAAGTGCTCGACCAGGCCGGCGTCGATCTCGGTGCCGGTGACCTCCCAGCCTTTTCCCCTCATCAGGGGCAAAAAGGGGCTGTTTCCGGTTCCCACATCGAGCAGCCTTCCGGGTGGACCTTTGGTCAGAAACTCGATTACCGGGCGGAATGTTCGTAAGGCTGCGCGCTCTTGTCGGCCTTGAAGGGATAATCCTCGCTGTAAAAAAGGCCGCGTTCTCCGGGAGTCGGCCGCGGGTTCAGATAAACCAGGCCACACTGCCGGCAGCGGACGGCCGGAAAAGTGAGCTGGTGGTGATAGAGCATCTTGTCACGCGCCTGAAACAGCAGCTCTTCGTTTTCGACGCCGCAGATGGCGCAGGGCACACGTTCGACCTTGTCGTCCGTGGATTCATCCCGTTATCGGTATCCTGTGGCAAAATCTTCCCGCCGGCAATCAGGTCAGCTTCAGCCAACGCGCCAGCTTCCATTCCCAGGGGAGGCCGTAAAAGCCGAGGCGCACGCGGGCCTTGCAGGCCAGCGTGAACAGCCAGTAAACGGGCTTCACCTTGCTCCGGGCCACTTTCTCGCGGGCCAGCTGGTTGGGATAGGCCCAGGGCAGGTAGAAGTCGGCGATCTGCTTGACCTTGATCTTTTGTTGGCGCGTGATCCACGGGGTCTGCACCGAGCGGGCGTCGTAAACGGCCCACTGTTCCAGCGTTGTGGGCATGGTGAAACCGTGCTCCTCCCCCAGGCGGGTGAGCGGCGTTCCCGGAAACGGGGTGAAGAAGAGCGTGGTGGTGCGGGTGTCGGTGTAGATCTCCTTGAGCTCCTTCATGAAGCCCAGCGTGGTCTGCATCTGCTCCCAGGTCTCGGTGGGGAAGCCCAGGATGAACACATAGGAAGGCTGGATGCCGTGCGCCCGGCAGCGGCGGGTGGCCTCAAGCACGTCCTTGGCCTCGCTGCCCTTGCTGATGAGCTCCAGCATGCGGTCGTCGCCGGACTCGGCGCCCATCATGAACTTGGTGCAGCCGGAGTCGCGGATAAGCGTCAGGTCCTCGTCGCTGAAGGCGGTCACCTGCGAGGGACGGATGGTGGCAAACCACTCGAACTTGCGCGGCGATTCCCTGAAGCCCCTGCAGATCTCGCGCACGCGGCGTTTGGAGGCAAAGAAGTTGTTGTCGTCGAAGTAGACCCGCTCCAGGTCGTAGCGT
>CAZJQY010000222.1:0-2824 GCA_964548095.1 uncultured archaeon | reverse complement strand
GCACCTTGAGGCCGCGGCTCCTGAGCAGCCGGCCCAGCGATGCCGCCGTGATGCCCTTGCCCAACGACGATACCACCCCACCGGTCACGAAAATGTGTTTAGCCATGCTGCAGCCGCCTTTCCTCGCAAATTTATGGTTTATGGAACGAAAAAACCGGAGGCGCGGCTCCGGCGGATTGAAAAGCAGATAAGTTTTTTGATGTTGCGACCAATCGGCTGTCCTGTTGCCATCGTGGTTGTCTGTTTCCAATGGGAAAGTATATCACCTGACAGGCGATCGGGAAAGCGGGAAAGCTGCCCGGTACCGGTCATGGCTCGGAGGCGGCGCCGGTGCCATTGCCGCGGCGGCGGCCCCGGCTTATTCCTCCTCGTAAGTGATGGCGTCCTCGGGGCAGTTCTCCACCGCCGCCTCGATGCAGCCCTCAAGTCCGGTAAAATCGCCGGCGATGACGTGGGAAACGTTGTCCTCTTCCCTGATCTCGAAGACTTCGGGACAGATAGCCTCGCAGTTGCCGCAGGCTTCGCATTTTTTTGGATCGACCTTGGGGACTTTCACGGTGCTTCCTTGTGAGAATTTACCTTGGAGATTCTATCAAAAAAGGGTATTGTGATGATTATTTAATCGGGAACGGGGTATGAGTCACGGGGTGCGGTTTAGTTGATATTCAGGATAAAAGTCAGGCGCAATTTTACCGCTACGCTTTGTTATGCCGGTTATTTCCCGAACAAGCGTGCTGATTTTTTTGGCGCTGGCAATCTGGCCGGCTCTCACGGGGCGGGCAATGGCGGTTTCCGCTGATGAGCCTATCGCAGGCTACGCTCCGGCCACCGCGGCCCAGCTTGAAGCCGAGCTGTCGATGCGAAACCCGGGCCACATTCACCCCGGCATAGCCCAGTATTATGCCGACTGGGGGCCGCGCTTCGGCATCCGTTGCGACGTCGCCTTCGCCCAGATGCTCCACGAGACCGACTCACTGCGCTACGGCGGCGTCGTCCAGCCCCGGCAGAACAACTTCGCCGGCATCGGCGCCTTCGACGCGCAGCACCCCGGCTATTCCTGGCCAAGCGCCGAAGCGGGCGTCATCGGCCACTACGCGCACCTGGCCTGGTTCATCTTCCCCAACCATATCAATGCCTATTGCAACACCGCCTGGGACCCGGGCCACGGTAACCACCGCAACTCCGTTCATACCATCCGCGGCCTGGGTGGCCAGTGGGCGGTTCCCGGCACCGGCTACGGTGAAGTCCTGGCACGCTATGCCACTGAGATTTACAACTTTACCCCTGGTGGACACTGGAAGGGGAACTTCAACGAGGTGACGGGCATGCCCGCGTTTGCGCTTTCCACCGTCTTCAACTTCCCCTGGTATGACTCCAAACCGGCAAACGGCATGGGCGGCAACTGGATAATCATCGGCAACCAGGGGACAGGCACGGCCACGGTGGAAATCTGGATCGGCATGCGGAAGATGCGCGATCCGGAACAACCCGGCAATGACTTCTTCACCATCCCCGAGGGCGGCCGGGTGGCTCCGCAATTCCCGGACATCATGGGGGGACCCGTTAAAGTGGTGAGCGTCGGCGGCCAGCCGCTTACCGCCAGCCAGCGTGTGCTTTACCGCGAGACTTTTAACGAAGTACAGGGCATACCGGCCGAGCGGCTTACGGATACATACGAGTTCACCTGGTACGACTCCCGGCGCGCGGGTTATATGTTCGGCGACTGGCTTCTAATATCCAATCATGGTGGTCTACCCGCTGATGTCGAAGTCTGGGTCGGCGCGATGCGGCTAGCCGAGTTCAGCGCCGCCAACGGCAACGCCCTGGCGCCGGGCGCCGTCATCACGCCGATGTTTTCTGAAACGGTTGGCGGGCCGGTGTGCGTGGTCTCCACCAACCACCAGCCGCTTGTCACCAGCCAGCGGGTGCTCTTCCAGGAGAGCTTCAGTGAGGTTATGGGTTATCCGGTCCCGGAGCTGGCGAGCCGCTATTTCTTTTCCTGGTACGATTCGGCGAGAAACAACGGCATGCGGGGTGACTGGCTACTCGTTGCCAACCGGGGCTCCGCCGACGCGGATGTCGAGGTGTATATAGGTGGGTTTTTGATGGCTGCTTTCACCGCGAAGGGCGGCAACCCCATACCGCCGGGCGGGGTGGTCACGCCCTTGTTCGCCGGTGTAACCGCGGGTCCGGTTGAAGTCGTCTGCACCAACGGCCAGCCTATCCTGGCGTCGCAACGGGTTGTTTTCCGCGACGGTTTCGAAGAAGTCCAGGGCACGCCGGATGCAGGACTCACCGCCGATCTGTTTTTCCCCTGGTACGATTCCAGACCCGAGAACAACATGACGGGTGACTGGCTGATCGTCACCAACCGCGGCGTTGGCGACGCCCGCGTGGAAGTCTGGGTCGGCGATACGAAAATGCACGATCCGGAACAGACCGGCAACGACTTCTTCACCATCCCCGAGGGCGGCCGGATTACGCCGCAGTTCGCGGGCGTGATGGGCGGGCCGTTACGGGTCCTGTCGGTCTCCGGCCAGCCCCTCCTGGCCGGCCAGCGGGTGCTCTACAAATACAACGTGGCCGCTTGTGGCGGCGCTCCTTGCGGTTGAGGATTACTTTGATATGATGTCCAGTTATGAGGTCAAAGGCGGCAAATACTTTTATATCCGGTTGCACCGGGCGGCAAACTCCGCGATTGACGCTTTTATGGACCGGCTCCGCGATGACGGCCACGCTGGTTTTACTGGTCACGGCCGCTCTTGTTTGCCTGGTCGTGGCCATACCGGTTTTGCTGGTCGCGGCCAGGCCAGCGCTGGCGGTA
>CAZJQY010000221.1:2183-2832 GCA_964548095.1 uncultured archaeon | reverse complement strand
GCAGACACCGCCAAGTATCTTGTGAGCCTTCCGGACGACGCCCTGCTCGACATCCCCACGACCTCTGCTTCGCTCCAGGAGACGGCTAGAGGACTTTTCTGGTACACGAGAGTGTCACAACCCGGCGTCCGTGAACTTTATCAGGGCATTCTCGACAACTGCCCGGATTTGGCGGAAGCCTTCCGTGATGTGCGGGAGGACGTAATACGTGCCGGCGAGGAGCGTGTCAGGAAGGACTTGAAGCCTGAGCACGCGGAGAAAGTAATCGCCTCAGGGACGGATGTCATGCGGAGTCTTAGGGTGTAAATCAAACTCCTTGAAGAGTTTTTCTTCGAAGCCGCTTATTTTACCGCCAAAAATGGATACGCCCTCCTTTGTGAGGAGCCGCACCTTCTCTGAGACTCCTCCGGAGTATCCTCCCACCCGCCCGTCTGAGTAGACTACTCTATGGCATGGTGTTGAGACGAGCTCAGGGTTTCGGTTGAGGATGCGGCCTACCGTCCGGCTGGCGCGAGGCTTGCCCAATGCTTTCGCGATGTTCCCGTACGTGGACACCCTGCCTCGGGGAATCTGCCGTACGAGACGGTAGACGTCGTCTTCGAGCATGCTGGTTATTTATTTACCCGTTTAATCTAATGAGGTAGTAATA
>CAZJQY010000221.1:0-2173 GCA_964548095.1 uncultured archaeon | reverse complement strand
GATTAATTAAGAACCGCCATGTGCTGCTGACCGGCGGCCCCGGAACCGGCAAAACCATTATGTGCTATGAGTTCCTTTACCGGGGGGCGGAGCTTTTCAAGCAGAAGGGTTTGTTCGTGTCTCTTGAGCTTTCTCCGGAGCGGGTTGTCGAGAGCGCGAAGATTTTGTTCAACTGGGATTGGGACAAGCATTTGAACAAGAGCAT
The DNA here is from genome assembly GCA_964548095.1 of uncultured archaeon. Classification (GTDB taxonomy): domain Archaea; phylum Altiarchaeota; class Altiarchaeia; order IMC4; family SCGC-AAA252-I15; genus SCGC-AAA252-I15. The sequence continues at coordinate 1,968 of CAZJQY010000221.1, read as the reverse complement.
CATCGTCACGAAAATCCAGCGTAACGACCTCGACAACATCAACTCGATTATTGGCGCGTACGTGAACGAGCACGGCATCGAGCGCGTCGTCATCGACAGCCTCACGCTTTTGCGCCTCTACTTCAGAAACGACGACGCCTACCGCAACAACCTCGTCGAACTCTACGACTTCCTGAGCTCGCTCAACTGCACGACAATCGTCACCGCCGAGAAGTCGTATGCTAGGCGGGAGGACGCCTCGTATACGATGGAGGAGTTCGCATCTGATGGGGTCATCAACCTGTACCTCCTACCCCGGAGGAACGACCGCATTCGCGTGCTCGAGGTCTTGAAGATGCGGGACACGAATCATTCCCTGAGCATGTTCCCGTTCGTCATCGACAAGGACGGGGTGTTGATATCCTCCAAGACGGGCATCATCAGCAAGATTGAGTGACGGGGGCTTATGGCAAAGAGTACGGGCGTCGACACCGGAGTGCTGATTTACCTTGGCTTCATCAACACGCTCCTTGAGAGCCTCAAGCACCCCGAGAACAAGAAGATTGTCTTGGACCGGTTTGCCGAACTCAAGGACCCCATCGAGAGGAAGTTCAAACTGACTTTTCAGAAGAACGCCGAGGGGCTGCTTGAGGTTGAAGGCGACGCCCAACCGCAGGCGCGGAAGCTCTTCTACGACCTCCTGCTTGCGATGGTGCAGTCGCTTGAGGACAAGTACGGCTGCGACAAGACGTGGGCTAACCTCCGCCCGAGGATGCACCCTCTCTACGCGCAGCACCAGACCGCCATACGAGACCTTGAACTGGAGGTCCCCTTGAGCAAGTTCGAGCTTGACTTCATCATCCAGGGGAGCTTGAGTAAAAGCTGGATTTACCAGATGTTCTTCGGCATGATTAGCGGGCAAAACTGGTCTTCAGGCGTCATCCTGGTGACGAACAAGAGGCTCATCATCTCGTCCGGCTCCCAGTCGACGGAGATAAACGTCGGCGACATCCTGACGGTGGGCAGAGAAGTTTACACAGACGTCAAGCTGAAGTACTCGAACCGGAGCGTCAAGATGATCGACTACAAGAGCAGCTGGGGGATTGCAGCACTAATGTATGAGGGTTCCCCACAATCAATCATCGAGTTCAACAGAACCGTCTCCCGCGCCCGCGTTGAAGTGAGGGGTCTCACGTCAATCGAAAAGAAGGTGCTGGTTGTCTTGGACAGGCGCCAGGCGCTCACAAGCCTCGTCGTGCACGGAGACGTGGACCGGAAGATGCTCGCGAAAGCGCTCGCAAGACTACGGGAAATCGATTATATAACGGAAGATTATAAGCTAACCTCCTACGGCATCAACGCGCTCTCTGAGATCCAACAGGAGTACCGTGTATGAGGCGTCTTTCACCTGACTTCAAGCCCGATGAGCGGGGGCTTGATGAGAAGCTCAGGATGTTGTCTCGGGAGGTTGCGCCTCCCAAGCTTGACGTTGCGGGGATGCGGGAGCGGCTTGAAGTTGGGGGTTTTGCAATCCGCACTGCTGATGTTGCCGTCCCTGCTCTCTCGCGCCGGTTCCTGTGTGTCGACTCCTCGTTCGGGAAACTTGACCTGAAGTTTCACAGCATCTACTGCCTCCACTGCGTGAGCGTGTTTGCGGCTTTCACAGCAGGCGGGTCGCATGACGTCCTCGTCGGGCAGGGGACGGTGCCGTACGGGAGCATGCGTTATGATTCTTATGTCGACGTCGGGCTCATCCGCCCTTATTCGGACACTGACCGCCGCCTGAACCTGATTCGTGTGGGCGCTGAAGCAGGCTTTCTGCTTGCAAGCGAAAAGGGCCTTGCGGGAGACGGTGAGGCGGCTGACTACTTAGTTTGGGATGGAAGCATGACCACCGTGCGCACTGAACTTGAGGGGTGCGGCGACTTCCCGGAGTACGGCAGGACGCGGGATGCGCTGCAGGAGCTTTCACGGCGCAAAGTCGTATCT
>CAZJQY010000220.1:0-2846 GCA_964548095.1 uncultured archaeon | reverse complement strand
GGGGATTAGGTTGGGTGATTGAAGGTGCGCGATAAGATTTCCTCCTTTCTGAAGAAGAAGGCCGGCGAAATACGCAAGCTCGGTGAATTCTACCCAGACAAGAAAAGCTTTGTCATAGACTTCCTGGAGATTGAGCAGTTTGACACCGAACTCGCCGAGAAGCTCGTCTCCGAGCCCGACGAGGTTCTGCCGGTCTTTGAGGGCATCGTCAACGAGATGGACATCCCGACCGTCATCGAGAACCCCCACTTCCATGTCCGCGTCAAGAACCTGCCGAAGGAGAAGAACTACACGGTGATGGTGCGGGACATAACATCTGATTTCATCGGCAGGTTCATCTCAGTTGAGGGGATTGTGAACAAGATAAGCGACGTCCACCCGAAGGTCGTCAAAGCCTTGTTCATCTGCAACAAATGCCAAGAGCACAACATTGAAGCCCAGACGACCAGAAACCTCCTAGAGCCCTTCAAGTGCAAGAGCTGCGGCGCTAGAGAGAACTTCAGGTTCGTACCAGAGCTCTCCGAGTTCATCGACACCCAGCGGCTTGAGATTCAGGAGCCCCTCGAGGTTCTTAAAGGAGGGGACCAGGCCCGCAGGATAGAGATTTGGGCCGAAGACGACATCACGGACGTTGTGACTGCGGGCGACCGGGTGAACGTCACAGGAGTCGTCCGCCTGAATCCCCCCAAGCTGAAGGGGGCAGTCTACTTCCAGTTCATCGACGCCAACCACGTCGAAGGCCTCGAACAGAATTTCGAAGACATTGAAATCTCTGAAGACGAAATCGAGAAGATTAAGGAACTCTCCAATGACCCGAAAATCTACGACAAAATCATCAACTCCATCGCCCCCTCAATCTACGGCTACCGCGAAGTCAAGGAAGCCATCGCCCTCCAGCTCTTCGGCGGGAGAAGCGGCAAAAAACTCCCAGACGGCACGAGCGTGCGCCCGGACATCCACCTGCTGCTCATCGGCGACCCAGGTGTTGCGAAATCGAGAGTCCTCCAGTACGTCGACCAAATCGCGCCCAAGAGCATCTACGTGACCGGGAAAGGAACGACAGGCGCCGGCCTCACGGCAACCGCCGAAAAAGACGAGTTCGCCGAAGGCGCCTGGACGCTCAAGGCGGGAGCGCTCGTGCTCGCCGGCGGCGGCATCGCCTGCATCGACGAGTTCGACAAAATGAACAAGGAAGACCGCTCCGCCATGCACGAGGCCCTCGAGCAGCAGACAATATCCATCGCGAAGGCGGGAATCATCGCAAAGTTCAAGGCGAACACTTCAGTCCTCGCCGCATCAAACCCCAAATTCAGCCGGTTCGACACCTACAAGCCGATTTCAGAGCAATTCGACATACCCCCAACCCTCATGTCCCGCTTCGACCTCATCTTCCCGATACGCGACGTCATCGACAGGGAAACCGACCGGCGCATCGCCGAGCACATGCTCAAGATGCACAAGACCGAGGCTGAGCTGCAGGAACTCAGGCCGGAGATTGAGACCGACTTGTTCAGGAAGTACATATCCTACGCCCGCAGGAACATCTTCCCCCTCCTCACCGAAGAGGCGGCGGAGAAACTCAAGGAATTCTACGTTTCCTTGAGGGCGATGTCCTCGGGCGGGACCGCGGCGGCAACACCCCGGCAGCTTGAAGCCCTCGTCCGCCTCGCCGAAGCCTCCGCAAAAATCAGGCTGAAGTCGGCCGTGACGGTCTCGGACGCCGAACGGGCAATCAACATCACCAACTACGTGCTGCGGGAGATAGCCTACGACCAGCAGACCGGGCAATTCGACATCGACCGCGTCGTCTCAGCCTACCCGAAGTCCACCCGCGACAGGATACGAAACATCGACGAAATACTGCGGAAACTCATCGCAGAAAGCCCCGAAGGCACAGCCAGCCGCGACGACATCATCGCCCAAGCCGGCGAGAAAGGCATCGACAAGGCAGCCGCCGAACAACTCCTCCAAGAACTCAAAAAGAAAGGCGACATCTACGAGCCGCGAACCGGCAAATTCAAGCTCACCGAAGAGTAAGCCATGAAGCCGCTCAACACGTACCTCTACCTTGCGGCCATCTACGTCCTCGTCACAGCAGCCGGCCTGCACGTCGGCTCGACCTTGACCGCGCAAATACGCGAAGGCGCAATCCTGCCGGCCGTGCCTGAAGGAGACAACCCGAAAACCTCGGTCAGCATATTCGCATACGTCCTCGTTTTCACGGCAGTCCTCCTCGTACTCTTCAAGCTCGGACTCGACTTCATAATCCAGCTCTTCACTTACGTCGCCCTCTACGTCGGCGTCCTCATAACCTTCACCGCCTTCATAGGCGACGCAGGACTCCTCGCCTCAGCAGCCTACTACCTAACAGCCCTCTACCTCCGGAAAACCGCCCACGTCATGAACCTCACCCTCGCCTTAACCGTCGCAGGCATCGGCGGCTTCCTCGGCGCATCCCTCGCAGTCTTCCCAGCGCTCCTACTCCTCCTCATCCTATCCGCCTACGACCTCATCGCAGTATTCGGCACCAAACACATGATAACGCTCGCCGAAAAAAGCAAGGACCGCATACCATTCATGTTCCTCGTGCCGACGGAAGACCGCCACCTAGGCCTCGGCACAGGAGACCTCACGCTCCCCCTCGTCTTCACAGTCTCCGTCCTCCGCGACTACGCACTCACGAACGCGATTGCGACAGCAGCCGGCGGCCTCATCGGGCTCACCGCACTCTACGCCTACATCCTCAAGAAAGGCCACGTAACCCTACCCGCCCTACCCCCAATAGCAATAGGACTATTCGCAGGATACACGACAAGCCTCGTAATATTCTAGAAACCAAAACACAA
>CAZJQY010000219.1:0-2852 GCA_964548095.1 uncultured archaeon | reverse complement strand
TATGAAATCAAATACGACGGCGCCCGCGTCCAGATACACAAAAACAAGGGCGAAGTAACGCTTTTTACGCGCAGGCTAGAGAACGTCACCAGTCAGTTCCCGGAAATCGTCGCCGCAGCTACGGAAAATCTGAAAGCTGATGCGGCCATCATCGAGGGCGAGATAGTTGCCATCCAGATGCTCGGCGACAGGACCCCTCGGCCCTTCCAAGACCTCTCCCGCAGGATAAAACGCAAATACAACATCCCTGAAATCCAGAAGAGGATTCCCGCAGAGATAAACCTCTTCGACGTCCTCTACGTGAACGGCGAAAGCAAGCTTTCGACACTCTACATCGAGCGGCGCAAGCTCCTCAAGGCAATGGTCAACGAGACCACGACATTCAGGCTCGCAGAGCAGGTCGTCACCAAAAGCAAGGCGAAAGCCGAGGAATTCTACAACCACGCGCTTAAGATGAAACACGAGGGAGTCATGGCGAAAGTGCTCGCCGCACCCTACCAGCCGGGCTCCCGCGTCGGTTTCATGTACAAGGTAAAGCCCGTCATGGAGACCCTCGACCTCGTGGTCGTCGGCGCGACATGGGGGGAGGGACGCCGCGCAAACTGGCTCGGCTCATACCTTCTCGCAGTCTACGACCCCACAACCGGCGAATTCCAGACCATCGGCAGGATGGCAACCGGCATCTCAGACCAGCAGCTCGAGGAGTACACTGAGTTCTTCAAGCCCTCCATCATCAAGGAGGAGGGCAAAGATTTGACGATACGACCGAACGTCGTCTTCGAAGTCGCCTACGAGGAAATCCAGAAAAGCCCGACCTACACGTCAGGATACGCCCTCAGGTTCCCCAGACTCGTCCGCCTCCGAGACGACAAAGGCCCGCAAGACGCGGACACGCCAGAGCGCATCGAAGAGATACTGAAAAAATGAGCGGCAAAAAGATTTTTCCGGGAGTCTACAAAATCAACGGGAGGCTTGCGACGCGAAACTCCTCTCCCGGATTCAAGGTATACGATGAGAAGCTCATTTTCGACAAGGGCGTCGAATACCGCGAATGGGACCCCTTCAGAAGCAAGCTCGCGGCGGCAATCCTCAAGGGCATGAGCCAGTTCCCGATAACCGAGCACTCGCGCGTCCTCTATCTCGGAGCATCCTCCGGCACCACGGCAAGCCATGTCGCAGACATAACAGGAGACGTCGTCTACTGCGTCGAGTACGCCAAGCGGATGATGCGGGAGCTCCTCTACGTCTGCGAGAGGAAGAGAAACATGATTCCCATCCTCGGGGACGCTAACCTGCCGGCGACTTTTGCGAGAAACATCGGCAGGGTGGAGGTCGTCTACCAGGACGTCGCCCAGAAGAATCAGACGGAAATTTTCGTTAAGAACATGCGCTCCTTCAAGGCGGAGGCTGGCCTGTATGCCATCAAGGCGCGCAGCATCAACTGCATCGAGTCGCCCAAGAAAGTTTTCAGGGAGGAGGTGGCGAAGCTTAAAGAGGAGTTCACGGTACTCGACGAAATAGAGCTCTCACCCTACGACAAAGACCACATCCTCGTAAACGTCAGGGTGAAGTAGATGGGTTTTGAGGTGGAAGTCAAGGCCCCGTGCCTCAAAGACATCGCCCGCCGCTTGGCGGAAGCCGAGGCCGAGTTCATCCGGGAGGAGCGCCAGGATGACGCGTACTTCAATCATCCAGCCCGCGACTTTAAGGTGACTGACGAGGCCTTGAGAATACGCACGATAGGAGAAAAGATTTTCCTCACCTACAAGGGGCCGAAACTATCGAAGCGGACTAAGATGCGGGAGGAATATGAGGTTCCTGTGGGAAAGGGGATTCATGAGATTCTCACAAGGCTTGGATTCAGGCAGTCTCTCACGGTATCCAAGACGCGCAGATACTACCGGCTTGAGGGTTTCGACGTCTGCGTCGACGAAGTGGAAGGCTTGGGAGCGTACATCGAAGTCGAGTCGCCCGACACCGCCGACGAGGAAAAGATTCTCGTGCTCATGGAACGGCTCGGCCTATCCCCTGCCTCCGCTACGACCAAGTCATACCTCGAGCTCATTGAGGAGAAGGCTAAACGCACGTGATGGTAACAGTCTTGGATGCTTCGATGCCATCTCGTGTTCTATTGAACGTCGCCGCTGATGCATCGGTGACTGCTGGCGTGCACTTTGGTCTGCATACGCTGCAGCCAAGACCGGGGATGGCAGTAGTATCTGGGTCGTCTTTGAATTTGCCGTTACAATAGAGGGATGCATAGTTCTCCTGTTTTGCAAGCATCGACTGGTATGCGAGGTCGTCTGAATCACCGAAACCAGTCAGCTTGAGTCCGGAGAGGGAACATTCGGAAACGCCCATAGAAGCACCGGCGAACCTTCCAGTAGGCGGGATGCGATCCAGGAGGATGAAGACAATATTAATGGCCAAAACAGCGAATATCAGAACGATTATAATCCGCTGGTTCCGGAGCAACTTTTCATTTTCAGTCATGGTTCACTTCACAATTATGTTCAGTATGGGAAAGAAGAGCAGTTTGGCGAGGACGGAAGCAATGATGAGGACTACACCCCACCCGATTATCCGGGGTCCGGTGTCGAGGATTTTGAGGTATGAGACGACGTATAGGTCGAAGGAGGGCCAGAGCCAGATGCAGACTCCTGCAAGGATTGTAAGAAGCCCAATTCCTATGAGCCGTCGGGGGAGGGCGGTGAAGCTGAGGTGGGCGCCTACCTTGCGAGCTGCCTTCGTTGTAGAGTGTTTGTCGATTAACTCGACGTCGCCGATGGTTCCGCGGGCGTCAGCGCCCGAGCGGTCTCTGCCTTCCATGGTAAATTAATTTTTTGTTTAAA
>CAZJQY010000218.1:0-2853 GCA_964548095.1 uncultured archaeon | reverse complement strand
AGGTACTGTCCCGGCGGCCCCCGCATAAACGTCCCCCAAAGCTACACAGGAGAGGAGCCGGCCACGCGGCGGGCAATCCAGTACGGCTTCGACCCCTACCTTCAGACCACCTTCCGGTTGTTTCAGCTCTCCCAAATCGGGCATCCCATCGACAAGGCCGAGCTCATCGTCATGGGGGGAACATTGACTGCGCAGTTGCTCGACTATCAGGAGTGGTTCGTGAAGGAGTCGATTCGCGCGATGAACGAGTTCGCGGAAAACAAGAAGCGGATACTGAAAGCCGGGGAGAAGGAATTCATCGAGGCGTACCGGCAAAAAACCAAACGCTTCCGGTACGTGGAGGATGTCCAGAAGGCGAACGAGAGCTCGAAAGTTCGCTGCGTCGGCCTCACATTCGAGCCGCGGCCCGACTGGGCAAGACAAGAGCAGATTGACTTCATGCTCGGCTTCGGGGTCACGCGCGTTGAGATTGGCGTCCAGAACCCAGACGACAGAATATATCGGATGGTGGATCGCGGACACACTGTCGCGGACGTTGTTGCCGCCACGCGCGAGCTTAAGGATTCTGGGTTGAAAGTCGGCTACCACATGATGCCCGGCATCGTCGGAGAAAACCCTCGCGCAGACTTGGAGGCGTTCAGGAAAATCTTTTACGATGAGGTGTTCAAGCCCGACATGGTGAAGATTTACCCGTGCATCGTGCTCAAAGGCACAGACTACTACAGGAAATGGAAGCGCGGCACCTTCCAGCCGCTTTCGACCGAGCAGGCTGTGGACTTAATCGTCGCAATCAAGCAGATGATGCCGCCTTGGGTCCGCACCATGCGCATCATGCGCGACATCCCCTCAAACCTGGTGCAAGCCGGGATAAAGTCGAGCAACCTCGGGCAGCTCGTCTACCGGCGCATGGAAGAGCTCGGAGTCTCATGCAAGTGCATCCGCTGCCGCGAGGTGGGGCAGCTCGCCGAGAAAGGCATACACCCTAATCCCTCACGCATCCGCCTCATACGCCGGCAGTACCGTGCGTCAGGAGGCGAGGAGGTCTTCCTCTCATTCGAGGACGCAAAACAGGGCATCCTCATCGGCTTCCTGCGGCTTCGGATGCCCGGACACTCCAACCGGCCTGAAATAGATGCGCGCACCGCACTCGTCCGGGAACTCCACGTCTACGGCCCGATGGTCGAGGTGGGCGAGAAGCCGGCGTACGCGTGGCAGCATCGGGGCTACGGTAGGGAGCTTCTCCGGGAGGCTGAGAAGATTGCCGCCGAAGAATTCAGCGCAAAGAAGCTTCTGGTCACCTCAGGCGTCGGCGTGCGACCCTACTACCGCCGCCTCGGCTTCCGGCGCACGGGCCCCTACATGGGAAAACGCCTTTAAGCAATAGCTGAAAGAAGCCTGCCTCCAAGCGGGCTCAAGTTTATTAGAAACAAAACCGCTGTGAAGGCGAGGACGCCTAAAGCTATCCGCTCGGCCGAGGCCTCGCTTATGCTGAAAGCCAACAAAAGCTCCTTGAACATGTGCCAGCCGTCGAATGGGGCGATGGGAATCAGGTTCACCAAAGCGATGTTGAAGTTGAAGAACATGACCCACTTAAGCAATGAAAGCAGGAACGAGATGACGCTCGCGTAGGCGATGACTGCCCCTTTCCCTGCGGGAAGAAAGGGGAACTTCCCTTTCACGCTTTCCCGGACCCCGAGCCTGGATTTCGAGTAGATGCCGATGTAGGCCCTGCTCGCGTTCTGGGGACTTCCAACAGTCTGTAACTTGATGACCCCCCTATCCGTTGTTAGCGTTACTTCCTCGCCTGGCCGCACGCCCGGAAATAGGTCTTGGCTGTTGGGAGGGTTCCCGTCTACCGCAAGCAGCACCGTTCCCGGCGCAATCACCTTCTCTGCAGGGTATCCTGGGACGGTGCTAACAATCTCCAATCCTTCGACGTTCATGGAAAAAACGACCAGGACCGAGAGTGACAGGTAAATCAGCGCCGCGAAAACGCACATCATAAGGTTCGCAAACGAGCCCGCCGCGAAAAGCCGCATCTTCTCAATGCTTGAGCGCTCCCTCACTTCCTCATCATCCGGCTCGACGAAGGCGCCGACCGGAAGGATGCCGACGGTTACGATACCCGTCGACTTAACCCTCATCTTCTGCGCCCTCGCAAGGATGCCGTGGGCGACCTCATGGGCGCCCACCGTGACAACCAATGCAACCAGCGCATGCCACCAGGGGATGAAAATGTCGTAGCCGGGGAAGGAAACTCCCAAATTCCCGTCCCGCGAAGACGGAAGCAGGGGAGACACGCCAGGTACATTCGTCTCGTGCGAGAGTATGCTCGAAGCGTTCAACCAAAGCCCGAGAAGCAGGATTGCCGGAAGCCCAAAGACTGAGCTGCCAACGAGAATCTCCTGGACGGCATTGGGTGGCACCCCCAAAAGCAGGAATACGCTGTTGTCGAGAACGTAGATTAACGCTGTGCACGAGAGGAAGTCGATGACTTGGCTCCTCGCCATGTAAAAAGAAATAAGCGCCGCAACCAAGACGGCGCAGGCGGCCGCCGCATACAGGAGCTTGTACTGGATGAGCACGAGCACGACGATGGCCGCCGCCATCACCGCCTCAACGGCAAAAAGAGTCCGCCGTCGGTTGTGTCTGGAAAGGTACGCAGCCCCCAAGCCTCCGAAGGAGACGACGACGGCCACCTCAGCCAGAAACTTCCAGAAGCCAGGAGAAATCCGGGCGATGCGGTCGATGAGGGCAATACCCCGCTGAGTCTTTACGAGGAATATGATGTAATAGCGCTTGACGTTCAGCCGCGTGAGCGCCCACGTCCCCGCGACGAACAAGACGAGAAAA
>CAZJQY010000217.1:0-2883 GCA_964548095.1 uncultured archaeon | reverse complement strand
CCACCTGCTTGAGTATGTTTTGCACCCTCTTGAGTATGTGGTGAACGAGGCCGGCGGCTTCTTCTCAGTTTATGTCAAGCTGCCGGGGAAAAACCTCTGTTTTAGCCCGGGCAGGGCGAGCAGGCCACTTGTGGTGCGGTGGGAGTTCAATTACCCGGATTTTGCGGGCGACTTAGCTTATCTTGCGGGCGCGTGGAGTGTTGAAGACGACCTCCTCCACCCGCAGGTGTATCCCATGCGCATCGCCGACTACCTTACCCGAAAGATTAAGGTCGGCGGCATCCTCTCAGCCTTCGCGCTGGACCACGCCCTCGAGCTAGAGCACCGGAACCTGCGGAGCGTGTAGTGGGAGAAGGTATTTATGTCCGTATTCTTATCTCTAGTTGAGCATGAGGTCTAAAGTCAGGCTTTATCAGATTGAGACGGGCAAGCCCATCGTCGTCTTGAACGACGAAGACGTCGAGGACATGGGGATTCACGTCTCAGACAGGATTAAAATCCAGAAGGACGGTAACTCCGTCACCGCGATAGTCGACAAGACAACATCGCTTGTGAAGGCGGGAGAGGTCGGCATCTTCGAGGAGGTTAGGAGGCTGCTTCACGTCAAAGACGGCGACGTCGTCGATGTTCACGCGACATCCCGGCCGAAGTCCGTCGAGTTCATCAAGAAGAAGATTGCGGGAGAAGTCCTCCACGGCCACGAGATTCGCGCCATCATCCAAGACATCGTCGACAACAACATCTCGGACATCGAGCTTTCCGCGCTGGTGACCGCGACCTACATCAACGGCTACAGCATGGACGAGGTCGTTGCCTTGACGTCGGCGATGGTCGAGAGCGGGGAGTACCACGACTTCGGCGACGACACCGTCGACAAGCACTGCGTCGGAGGTGTTGCCGGCAACCGGACGACCATGATTCTCGTACCCATCATCGCTGCCGCGGGGCTTACGATACCCAAGACCAGCTCCCGTGCCATAACCTCGCCGGCGGGTACCGCCGACACCATGGAGGTGCTCGCAAACGTCGAGTTCACCATCGACGAGCTCAAGGAAATCGTGGCTAAAACTCACGGATGCATTGTGTGGGGCGGGTCCGTGAACCTTGCGCCCGCAGACGACAAAATCATCCGCGCCGAGTACGCGCTCTCCATCGACCCCGAAGGGCAAGTCCTCGCATCAGTCATGGCTAAGAAGAAGTCGGTAGACGCAGACTACCTCGTCATCGACATCCCCGTCGGCAAGGGCTCGAAAATCGAGGACATGGAACAGGCTAACCGCCTCGCCAGAAAGTTCATCGAGCTTGGGAAACGGCTCGACATCGCGACCGAGTGCCTCGTCACCGACGGAAGCGCTCCCATTGGCCAGGGCATCGGCCCGGCGCTTGAGGCAATCGACGTCCTGAATGTGCTGGACGGTAAGGGGCCGAGCGACCTCGCGAACAAGGCCGTAGATCTTTCGGGAGTATTGCTTGAGCTGTCTGGGAAGGTCCGTAGGGGCGGCGGGAGGAAGGTCGCCGAGAAGATTCTTTTATCTGGGAAGGCGAAGGCGAAGATGCGCGAGATTATTGAGCTTCAGGGCGGGAACCCGAAGGTGAAGGCTTCGGACATCGCCGTCGGCGAGAAGACGTATGTGGTCACCTCAGACGCCAAGGGCAGGGTCAAGCACATCGACAACAAGCTTATCTCCAAGGTCGCGCGGGCTGCCGGAGCGCCGAAAGACAAGGGGGCAGGAGTTCTTTTGGGTGTCGGCGTCGGCGACAAAGTCGCCGTCAACCAGCCGTTGTTCACCATTTACGCTAAAGTCGAAGACAAGTTGCGCGAGGCCATCAAGCTCTCTGAGCAGCTGGTGCCGGTGAGAGTCGGCGGCGTCATCCTCAAGTCGATGACTTAACTCTGCACTCTTACAGCCTTTTGGGGACGGACTATTTTCCGCCCAGTTTTCCTTTCTTCGCAAGCTCGAGCAGCTCGTCGGGGGTCTTGTCTTGGTGCTCGTCGCTTCCTTTCGCCTGCTCGACTTGGTCGAGGAGGTTGTGTGCTTGGCCTCCGCTTTCAGCAAGCGTCCCCACCGCCTTGTTCAGGTCCCCGAATCCTGTGCCTTTCGCGCGGTGATACCAGTCGGGAGGCTCGGGTTCGCCTTGAGGCCCCTTAGGTGGTGCCACCGGCTGGTGTGGGGGACGCACGAAGCCGGGAATCGGGGCATGAGTGTTCAGCCCCTCCTCAGGTTCTGCGCCGCGCGATGAAACCTCTGACTGCTTGGCAGCCCACATCTTGTACTTTTCGAGTTCCTTCTGCCGCGCGCCGATTCTTTCTGCCGTCTTCTTTTGGATGGCCGCAAGCCTGCCGGAGATGTCTCGCGGCGACTTTGATTTTCCCTCGGACATGGGAGCCTGAGCGCCTGTAAATGCCGCTTCAGTGCCGCCGACCTCATCAGGTTGCGTGTAAGCCTGCATCAGCTGCTGCTGCTGGGGAGTCATCCACGCCATGATGGGTCCGCTCACTCCGGCCGCTCCTCCTCCGTCTGATGGAGCACTCGACGCGGATGCCGGAGCTTGTGCTAGCGCTTCGGTAGCCTGCGCTGAAGTCGCGTCCGCTCCAACGCCCGCTCCTCCGGCGGGGGCTTGGGACGCGCCAGACTGCGGCTGGCCTCTGCCTCCTGAGGGAGCCCGCTGGGTAGGCGTCCGCGCCCGCCGAGTCGCGGAGGGGGTCGCATTTGATGCTGATGCTCCGAGTCCTGGGGGCATCCCTGATGATACGGGTCCGCCGCCTCCCCCGCCTGAGAGTCCTGCGATGCCGTATCCTGCGCGAAGCCTCCCGAACCTGCCGCTTGAGCCGGAGATATATGGGTCCCAGCTGATGACGCCGCCGTGGGGGAAGCCGGGGTA
>CAZJQY010000216.1:571-2892 GCA_964548095.1 uncultured archaeon | reverse complement strand
CTGTAATCTTTTTTGGATACCGTCGTTTTGTTGCCCCATTCATCATTTTTTATACGTTACCTGCAACATATCTTTTTCTCGCGACATTAATTCTAGGATGGCGTAAGTTATCAAGCATATTGCGAACGCATTAAATCAATCGCAGAATACATGCTTAGTGTAGAACGGCACTTACCAGTCGGTGATGTAGATTCCATAATGGATGAACCGCTTTTCGTAGTCCAAGCAAAAAGCACGGCCAAAACCATAAGCTCCGCTATCGAGAAGTTGTTTGTCCCTAAGAACTCCGGCGACTTCACAAGCAGCGGCGTGATAGACAATGCTTTTCCGTCCACTAGATTATTATACGGGGCGGCGGACAACACCTTACCACCTGCCTTCGGAGTATATGATCGACGGTATCGTCTTTACTAGTATCTTCAGGTCAAGGAAAAAAGACATGTGCTTTATGTAGTAGATGTCCATCAAAACCGCTTTGTCGAAATCCAGTTCGTGTCTACCGCTCACCTGCCAAAGTCCCGTCAAACCCGGCTTCACCTTGAACCTCTCCCTCCGCCACCCGCCGAAAAACCTCATCTCGGATTGGAGATGAGGCCTGGGACCCACGAGACTCATGTCCCCTTTTACTATGTTAATCAACTGGGGGAGCTCGTCTACGCACGTGCGCCTCAAAAAGTACCCTACTTCAATAACCCTCGGGTCGTCCTTCATCTTGAACAAGCCCTTAACCTCGTTCAAATCATCATATGAAGCCCTGGCTTCCTCAGCGTCCTCGCGCATCGTCCTGAACTTAAACAACAGGAATTCCTTCCCGTCCTTGCCGACTCTCACCTGCTTGAAAAAAACAGGGCCGCGGGAATCAAGCTTAATCAGAAGGCCGACGATAAAAAAGAGGGGCGACAAAAAAACCAGAAGAAGCACTGAAAAACAAACGTCGAATAAACGCTTCAAACGATTAGCGTAAAACATGTTCGTCTTCTGCTCCCGTATAGTGATGAGCGGGATATCCCTGAATTCGTCGAAGCTCAATGGCTCGGAGATAAGCTTGACAAGATCCGGGACGATTTTGAATTCAATGTCTTCGCACTCGGCAACCAAGTCTATCAGCTTCTCCTGATCCAGGCTGGGCACGGCAACAAAGACCGTCTTCACACCATCCATCCTGAGTTTCCCGCCAACATGCGGCGTGAAATCGTAAAAACCAGCGAACTCGTACCCCAACGCCGGGCGCTCGTTAAGCCTTGCGAGAATGCTTTCTCCAGAGTCGGTTTTGCCGAGTATGCCGGCTTTCTGCCGGTCTAATCCCCTCACCCTCAACTTAACCAACACTACATTCAGGAGAGACCTGGACACCGTAATCAACAAGAAACTTATGACAAACGTGTTTGTGACTATAAGCCGTGAGTAGTCCATAGACCTTGAGAGAAACGTCGCCGCCGTAATAATAAAATAACAGAGCACAATCGACTTGAGAAGAACATAAAAATCCTCGCTGTCGAAAAGACCCCTCTTGGTCCCATACAAGCCAAAAGAGCCCAGAATCGACAAGAGAATGAAATTAGAAAAAACAATCAAGTTAATGTAAGTTTTCATCGGGAGAATAAGCGGCCCGTAAATCAAAACCGAGATCAAGTATGCGATAATAAACGAGAGATTAAACATAACTAAATCCAGAAACATTACACTCCCACTCCACACAAAGCGCTTCTCCATCTTAAGCTAATAGGTAATACACATTGAAAAAATTAAATGTCTTATATGTTCATCTACACGCTATATATCAAATACAGGCATATTGTATAACTGAAAAAAATATCGGTGGATGTGTGGTGAAGATGGAGTTCAGGGAGGCAGTTCTCGCGTTGACGTACAGGTGCAACTCCAAGCGGGGCGTTCCCGGAGCATATGAGAGGGTATTGGATTCTGTTGCTGTCCTTAAGGAGGCCATGGTTAGGGATTTAGGTTTTAGTTTCACGATAATCGATGAAAACATAGGCTACATCAATGAGATGTATGATTTCGCATCAACTCCATGAATCCATTTAACTGGTTTAAAGCCTACTACTCAGGCCTATATCTGCACGCACTGAACAGGCCGAGGAAAATCCCGTGTTTTGCGGGGAGTTTGTTCTTTTTCATGGACCCCAGTGGAGACATATACTCCTGCCTGTCACAACGCAGAAAGATCGGGGATATCAAGAACTTTTCTGATATAAAATCGCAGGTAATCAAGGGCTGTGAGATTAACTGCTGGCAGACGTGCACCACAAGCCCGACATTAAAATCCCGTCCGTATCTTGCGATGCCGTGGATAATCAAAA
>CAZJQY010000216.1:0-561 GCA_964548095.1 uncultured archaeon | reverse complement strand
AAGGTTTGTCAAGCTAAAATCGGTCCCCGATCTAAAAGTCAGGTGAAAAACACCCTCGGCTATAATATATTAGAGTAAAAATTGAATGTGGAACAAATTACGATGCTCGGGACGAAAATAGACAACGTCACTATGGAGGAGACTATCGACTTTATTGACGAGTCAGTAAAAATCACCACTGGAATAAAGCTGATTTACACGCCAAACGTCGACCACCTGATGCTTGCGAGAAAAGACAGGGAATTCGCGCGCGTATACGAGAAGGCGGACCTGAGAATACCGGACGGAATGCCAGTTGTCTTAGCATCTAAATTAATTGGAAAACCTTTAACGGAAAAGGTGAGCGGAATAGACATGTTATACCGCCTCTGCGGTCTCGCAGAAAAAAAATCTTATTCAATCTATCTTCTTGGGGGGGAAGAAGGAGCCGCGGAAAAGGCCGGTCAAGCGCTAAAAGAAAAGCACCCGAAGATCAGGATAGTCGGTTTTCATTCACCCTCCTTTAGAATCGATGCCGATGAAAACCAGGAAATTATACGCAAAATTAATTCGGTAGAACCT
>CAZJQY010000215.1:0-2898 GCA_964548095.1 uncultured archaeon | reverse complement strand
TTGGGCTGTTATGCTTCGTATGTTCATGATATGTCCTCCATCGCGTAGTCCAGTATTTTTTCAATCAATTGTTCGTAGGTGAATCCGGCCGCCCGGGCTGAGCGGGGCAGGCCGGCGTCGATGCTTATGTCCGGGTTAGGGTTTACTTCAAGAATCTTGGGGCCCGCGCCGTTTACGCGGAAGTCGACTCTCCCGTACCCGCGCACCTCCATCCGGCGGTAGGCTTCCTTGGCTATCTCTTTTAAGTCGTCGGATAGCTCGTGGTTGATTTTCGCTGGGCATTGCGGTACCGTAGCCTTGTATTGCGGGCTTTCCTTTTCCCATTTGGCCTTGTATGAGACGATGCGCTGGTTAGGAGGCAGCCCGTCGAAGCGTATCTCAGACACCGGCAGGGCCTTCGGGTTGTCGTTTCCGATGATTGCGACGTTGAATTCCCTGCCTGCGATGTACTCCTCGACGAGCGCGGGCTGATGGTACGTCTCGATTACGCGGGCAATCCGCTCCCGCAGTCCGGCGGCGTCTTCCGCGACGGCATCGTATCTGATGCCTATGCTCCCGTCCTCCCGCGAGGGTTTTACTATGAGGGGATACTTCAGGTCGTGGTCGACGTCGTCTTCGGTTTCTGCGACGTAGAACGGCGGCGTCGGCAGGTCATGGTATGAAAGTATTTTTTTGGTGTGCGCCTTGTCCAAGCAGAGTGTGAGCGTCTTGAAGCCGCTGCCCGTATAGCGTATCCTGAGGATGTCGAGCATGGCTACGACGTGCGGCTCCATCCACGCTTCGTTGTGGTAGCCGTCATCGCAGAGGTTGAATGCGACGTCGACCTGCATGCTCCGGAGCTTCTCGAAGGCGTCTTGGTCCATGTTGACTAGCGTGACCTCGTGCCCGATTTTCTTCAGGGCTTCCACGGAGGCGTGCATCTTCGAGCTCTCCTCCCTGCCTTTATAGTCTTCGGGGTAGACTTCGGCGAGTGCACCCACCTCCAAGTACAGGACAGCGACTTTCATCGTTTGAGTTTACCGCATCGTTTCAGTGCGAGGTCGAGGACCGCAAGGATTGTCTCCTCGTAGGTCAATCCTCCCGCGCGGGCTGCGGCTGGGAAGCGGCTGTGCGCGGAAGGGTTCGGTATCATGCCAGGTAGTGCGTTCACTTCGAGGATGTTCGGCACCCCCTTCTCGTCGAGGCGTATATCGATGCGAGCCCAGTCGCGGCAGCCCAAGACCCGGTAGGCGTCAACGGCCACCTTCTTGATTGCCGCCGCAAGTTCCGTGCCGACGTCTGCCGGACAGCGGATGCAGTCCGCGGGATTTTTTGGGTCGTCCCACACCCACTTGGCCTCGTAGCTGTCGATGCCGCGCGAGCCCTTCGGCAGGTCATCGAAGAGGACTTCAACAATCGGCAGTACCTGCGGGACACCGTTTCCGAGAAGCGCGACGGTAAACTCCCTCCCCGGGAGAAACCGCTCGACGATGACGGGCTGCCGGTACGTCTTAATCCGCTGTGAAACACGCTCGAGCAGCTCCTCGGGTGTTTTGACCACGGAATCCTCCATGATTCCCTTGCTCGAGCCCTCCTCAATGGGCTTGACGATGGCGGGAAGCGGGAATCCGTTGGCTTTGAGCGGCGGCTTCTCGTAGACCCTGAACTTGGGGTTAGGGATGCCATAGTAGGAGATGAGCTCTTTCGTTCGGGCTTTGTTGAGCGTGATTGCGAGCGTTAAGGGCCCGCTTCCCGTGTAAGGGATTTCAAGCATGTCGAGTATAACCGGTATCTGGCTTTCCCTGCTCTCTCCGGGGACGCCTTCTGCGATATTGAAGACGATGTCTGGTTTAAGCTCCCTGAGCTTGTGATACGCTTTCCGGTCTGCTTCTATGCGGTCTGTTGCGTATCCCCGGGACCTTATTGCGTTTTCTATCGCTTGTACTGTCTCCTCATGATCATACTCAGCGTAGAAGTCTTCCGGTTCGCCAGGAGGAGTCTTACCAGCCAAATTGTAGGTCAACCCTACGTGCAGCGCCATCTAATCGATACTGTTCAACCTCTGCTTATCCAATGTCACGGATTATCACAATAAAAAATTTCTATCAATTAGAAATATACATCTACCCTTTAAAATGTTTTCCTTTTTTCCCCGGCTCGATGAAGAGGATATTTCTTGCTCAATCATAGTCAAAACGCAAGTATCTTCGCTTTTAAATACTATACTTCAATTATATTACGATTTACCTGAAATGGCTGATTTACCCTACGCGACCGTGCGGAGGATCATGAAGAACGCGGGCGCCAAGAGAGTGAGCAAAGATGCCGTCTACGAGCTCATGCGGCTGATGGAACTCTATGCCGAGAAAGTGGCGTCCACATCGGTCTCGATTGCAGAGAACGCCGGAGGCCGGACGACCGTCATGAAAGACGACGTCCGAATTTCTGCCGAAGAAATACACGGCGTCATAAGCCTCTAACCGAGGGCATTATCTCAGCTTTGCACTTTAATTCAAATCTGCACCTTAAATCCTCATTCTGCACTTAAATTCCCCGCTAACGCTGGTTTTACTATTAGACACTTTGCTCCTTTTTGACGAAAACTGCTCAAAGTCAGTTCAGGACAAAATCCGAGTATGGAACAGTCTTGACTAGTTCTTCGATTTTGTCCTCATCTATCGCTCCATCTTTGTCAATTGGAAGTTTAATGCCAAGGTTCTGTAGTTTCGCTTGGTAGCATTTGCGGCCGTAGGAATAACGCCATTGTTGTAATGACAATTGCCCAGCAACGAAAATTAGGGTCGTTTGTTTCAACTTCCTCTTAGGGATTAAGACACCGACATTGTCATAGGTGGCGAATTTATAATTATGGTTCTTCGTCGATTTTTGGGGGATAATTTGACTAGGGAGTCATATTGT
>CAZJQY010000214.1:0-2923 GCA_964548095.1 uncultured archaeon | reverse complement strand
TTCATTTGCTGCCTCCCGCCACTGCTGTTTGTCTATCATGTCCTCTCGGTCAAGGTGGGCGGAGGACCGCGGGTAAACGCCGTATGTGTGCGGGTTCGGGATGAACAAAAGGAGGGCGAACAAAACGCCCGCCGCATACAACGCTGTCCTGCCGTATTGCCGGGCGTGCCGCTCATAGAACCTCATCCATCCTGAGGCGCCTGCCATGGTCACTGCAGGAATAACAAACAAGGTATACCGCTGGAAGTAGAGGAGGAACGGGGAGACGATAACAAAAGCTGTGGTCAGATACACCTCAAACGTCGCACTCCTAGAACGGAGACAAGCGAAAACGTAGTATAGGAAACCTAACACCACAGCCAGTGATGTGTGGTTTATGATAGCTTCAATGTAAAACAGGTTACTGGTCTCTACTGAAGACCTAAGTAATGCCTCATACAAAAAGCTTTTCGATAGAACAGGAATCCGCGGAAGATACAGTAATAACAATGGAGACAGTTTCTTAACCGTGCCTTTTACCCCCTCAGACTTCCAAAGCAAAAGCGCGTATGCGGCAAGCACAAGCAATGCTAAGTCGTTCGTATACAGCGCTCCAAGAAGACCTACATAAGCAATCAACGTGTTTCTCCGAGCAACACCGTAGAGCGCTAAAACCGTGTAGAACGTGAGGTATATATGTGTCGTCGCGGCTTGCGAGTACTGCTGGTGTAGCGTATTAAGCGCCAGCAAGGTCGCTGAGACGAGACCCACACTTCTCCCTGATACCTGCCTGCCTAGAAGATACGTGAGCGCTACCGTAGCGCACCCCGCAATGATTGACGGCACGCGGAACAACAACTCCGACGGGCCGACAAACGTCCGAACCAAAAAAGCAAGCAATGGGAGGACAGGCGGGTCCAGCATGGTAGCATAGAACTGCGTCCACAGCGGGTGTCTTCCGTAGTCTGCGTAAACCGCCTCATCAAAAAAGAAGCTCGAAGAAAGATTGTTTGACATCCTCAGGAGTAGTGCAAGAAACGTTATTATCAAGACGTCTCTGAGGATTGTGCGCTTATCCGACTCACGCATATAATTGAATGACATGGCGCTAATAAATTTCCCCCATTGTTTTCGCAGTGATTTAACCTGATCCACTGACGATGTTACCGCCCTTGGTTCCATACCACCACTCGTTTATTCTCGGCGTCACATAGACGGCAATCCATGCGGTAACCCATCCCGCTATGATATCGATTACGAAATGCCTTCTGAGGTATACAGTCGAAGCCCACGACAACACGATGAAGGGGGCGAGAAGGAGGAATAGTTTTTTGTCTCTGCGGTAGGCCAGAATTAACGTGACCGTCGATATTCCGACGTGCAGGCTTGGGAAGAGGCAGCAGTCCCTCTGCTCTGACCTAACTCTCGCAATCTCTGAGGCCACAAGGTCGCTTATATGACCACCATACAAGTCCGTCTCATATGAGAGAACGTATAAGGGAGACATTGACGGAAACATAAGATACCCCACATACCCTATGCAGCTTACGACGACGACAGCTAGAATTAGCTCCCGGAAGTAGTCTTCCCTCTTTTTCAGGTAGAAGCTTGTGGCAAGGATGAGGGGGAATATGAAGTGGAGCGCGTATCCGACGTACATGAGGTCTGTGAGCTGCGCTGTTATGTACTTTTGCGTGAGGTATGATGTTTGGGTGCCGAACATCATCTCATCGGCTTTGATGAGGAGATATGTCAAGTCGTTTTTCACAATCACTCTCGTCAGATTGAATCCATCCATCGTGTACCGGCTGGTGAAGGAGTCGTAGATTGCGACAATCAGCATGAAGGGGAGGTACCCCCTGAAGAAGCGCAGCATCTCCGTCATGCTCCTCCCCAGTGTAGCGTACACCATCCGATATGGTGCCGGCCTGTTTGAGACTGTGGAGGCCCAAAGCGTCTTAAACCAATTTTTCATGAACGGCGCTACGATGAAAACAAAGATCACTACCGCGAAGCTTGGTTTGAAGACAACCACTATGCGTTCGGTCAGGGAGTGGACGCTTACATATGATGCCCCACACCAGACCCTCAAGGCAAGGAGCAAAGTCAGCGCGACTAAAAGAAGGGCTTCCTCCACCCTAATCGTACGTCGTATAGCATGAAACAGCATGTTAAATTGTCCGCCTTAAGATTTTAGGTTAATCTATATGAATATACTAACGATGGATTTACTCCACATAATACTGTCCCACAAGGTTCACAGGTCGTTTAAGTCGCTGTTTTATTCCATCGCGTATGTTTTTTTCGTTATCAGTATCGGAGTCTACGGCTACATGTGGCTGCTTGAACTGTCGTTTCTCGACGCAGTCTACTTTACGTTTGTTACGCTGAGCACCATAGGCTACGGAGACATCAGCCCGTCGACTCCTGAAGCGAAACTGTTTACCATATTCTTCATACCCATTGGGGTTTCAGCGTTCCTGTATATGTTCGCCACGGTTTCAATGACGATATTCGAAGGAAGACTTTTGGAGGTGCTTAAAGTGGAGGAATCCAAGGATAAGATATCAAAGATGAAAGGCCACACGATATTGTGCGGCTACGGAGACGTCGGATCCGTCATAACAGACGAAATAAAAGACGTAATTGTTGTCGAAAAAGACAGGGAAACCTACTCTAAAATACTGGCTGAAGGAGTCCTCGGCGTTGAAGGAGACTCGACCAAACCGGAAACGCTCACGGAGGCTGGCGTGGAGAACGCGAAAGCAGTCATCGTCGCCTTAAACTCCGACGCAGACGCCATCTTCACCATACTCACCATCAGAGAACTGAACAAAGACGTCAAAATCTACGCAAGAGCAAACCGAAGGGACAGCTCAACCAAGATGAAGCGCGCTGGCGCAGACTACGTCGTCTGCCTCCCCGAAATCGGCGGGCGCGAGCT
>CAZJQY010000213.1:0-2926 GCA_964548095.1 uncultured archaeon | reverse complement strand
AGTATAATACTTAATGCCGTAAAATATAAACCACCTAAAATTGACAGTCAAAGTCGGAGTAGTCGGGGCAGGGAAGTGGGGCGTCAATCACCTTCGAGTGTACTCTCAGCTCGACTGCGAGCTTGCTGGTCTTGCGGACGTGAATCCCGAGTGCAAGAAGCTTGCAGACGAGTATAGAATACCATTCTACAGGGATTACCATAAGCTTCTCTCCAAGGTTGATGCGATTTCTGTTGTCGTGCCAACGGATTTACACTATGAGGTTGTAATGAACTGTCTTAAGGCCGGAAAACACGTGATGGTTGAGAAGCCCATTACCCTGAACTCAGAAGAGGCTTCCGAGCTTGTCTCGCTTGCAAAAGAGAAGAATCTGGTGCTTATGGCGGGTTATCTCTTCAGGTTTAATGCGGCATCAATCAGACTAAAGGAAATACTGAAGCATGCGGGAGACATCCACTATATTACTGCCCGTTACATGCACTCCTCAAAGCCCCCGAGAAAAGACTCTGGGGTGGTCTTCAACTTCGGAGTCCACCTTATCGACATACTAAGTTTCGTATTAGAGCGCACTCCAGAGAGGGTTTTCTGCAAGAACATCCACTACCTATCTGATGAGCGTGAGGACTCTGCCTTGATTCTTCTTGACTACGGCGACATTATTGCAAACCTTGAGGTTGGATGGTTCCACCCCTTAAAGAAGAGGGATATGTGGGTTATCGCTTCCAAGGAGAAGATTTACGTTGATTTCCTCGAGCAGATGCTCGTGCGTTATCCTCTTAAGGTGACATACGAGGAGGTTTCCGCTGAAAAGGAGGTTATCGAAGAGTTTCCGAAAAACGAGCCACTTAAGGAGGAACTCAGGTACTTCATTGACTGCGTGAGAGCAGGTAGAAAGCCGGAAGTCGACTCTGAGGAGTATTTTACCACGAAGATTTGCGAGCTGTGCCTGAAGTCGGCGAAGGTTGGGGCTGAGATTCCCGTTTCAGAGTGACTTGTACCAGGAGACGAATTTTGGTATACCTTCCTCGATTTCGACTTCAGGTTTGTACCCTAGCAGTTTCCTAGCTTTCGAGATGTCTGCGTACGTTATCGGAACATCCCCCAGTTGAGAGGGTCTAGCCTCGATTACCGCTTTCCTGCCAACAGCCTTCTCTATCAAGGAGATTAAGTTATTCAGCGCCACAGGGTTCGAGTCTCCTAAGTTGAGTACTTCATACCTGAACTTTTTCCTCCATGCGTTCATGAGGCCATCGACGATATCTGAGACATACGTGTAGTCTCTCCCCGAGGTTCCGTCCCCGTAGACTTGGATTGGTTTTCCTTCGTCGATGAGTTTCGTGAACTTGTAGACTGCCATGTCTGGTCTACCCCGAGGCCCGTAGACAGTGAAAAAGCGAAGACACGAGACGTTTATACCATAGAGTTGGCTGTAGACGTGGCAAAGCGACTCACCGGCAATCTTCGAGGCAGCATAAGGCGAGACGGGTTTGTCTATCCTGTCGTCCTCGCTGAACGGGACCTTAGAGTTCACACCATAGACGCTTGAAGAGGAGCCGAAAACAAAATTGTCCACGTCGTACTTACGGCATAATTCAAGCAGATTCAAGGTGCCCTTAACGTTTACTTCCTCGTAGAGCAGCGGATTTCTTAGTGAAGGTTGTATGCCCCCACGGGCGGCCAAATGCATGACTGAATCAATGCCGTCAAAGGCTTTTTCAGTAGCGCTTGAATCTCGTATGTCTGCTTTAATGAACTTGAATTTTCCGCCTTCAAGCAGGCCAAGGTTTTTTTTCTTTACTTCTGGCCTGTAGAAGTCGTTTAAGTCGTCGACGCAGACGACCTCCTCGCCTAAACTCAAAAGTCTCTCGCAGACGTGACTTCCGATAAAACCCGCGCCACCGGTAACAAGAACGCTCATCCTAATAAAGATAGGTTCTACCAAATAAATCTACTTTAACTCCCCTATTGTGGATTCAACAGCCTCGCACGTAACGTCAATCTGCTCGCGCGTCAGCGTAAGCCCGCTCGGAAGGTAGAAACCAAGCTTTCCTATCCGCTCCGTCACGGGATAGTTCTCTTCCTTAAACAGCCCGATGTCGTGGAAGACGGGCTGCTCGTGCAGGCCGAGGAAGAAAGGCCGGGTTCCGATGCCTTTCTCCTTGAGACGAGTCATGAACTCCTCTGCTGAGATGCCCAAATCCTCGCCGAGCTCGATCGCGTACATCCAGTACACGTTTTTCGCCCACTTCTTCTCCACGGGCGTCTTGATTCCGGATACCTTCTTGAGCCTTTTCGTGTATCGCATGGCGTTATCCCTCTTAATTTTTACGAACTTGTCTATGCACTCAAGCTGCGCCAACCCCACCGCGGCCTGAAGGTTCGTCATACGGAAGTTGTAACCAAGCTCCGTGTGGTAGAATCGCCTCTCAGGCTTGAAACAGAGGTTGCGGTAAGAGCGTGCTCTTTCGGCGGATTCGTCGTCGCTGGTCGTGACCATGCCTCCTTCGCCGGTCGTAATGATCTTGTTCGCGTAGAAGCTGAAGGCGGCGGCATCACCCAGTCCCCCGCATCTTCTGCCTTTGTATTCCGCGCCGTGGACTTCGGCAGCGTCTTCGACGACCATGAGTTTGTGTTCCTTCACGATATCGAGCAGAGGGTCCATGTCGCAGGGATGGCCGTACATGTGAACGGGCATGACGGCCTTCGTCTTTGAGGTGATTTTTCCTTCAATCTGCGACACGTCCATGCACCACGTGTCAGGTTCTACGTCAACCAACACGGGAACAGCTCCCAAACGCAGCGCAGCCAAGGCGCAGGAGATTATCGTGAAAGACGGCATGATGACTTCGTCGCCGCGCCCAACGCCGACGGCGTAGAGTGCGGTCTCGAGGGCTGCGGTTCCATTGCAGACTGCGACACCGTGCCT
>CAZJQY010000212.1:0-2928 GCA_964548095.1 uncultured archaeon | reverse complement strand
TCGTCGTCGGACGCTACATCACCCAAAGCAAAGACATAGAACGCTCCACACGACTCTTCCTAAACCTCATGCAGGGTGATATAGACCTGAAGAGAGTGCACGTTGAGTAGATTGCTTTTTCAGGCGGTTAAGCGAACGTTCGCTCGACAACTTTCGAGTCCTTGAGAATACAGGAATAGCATTATTTTTTCATTGTCTTCCATATATTATCTGTGGTTATTAGTGGGCGAGTTAGGGTGGGGCCTGCTGAGAGGGTGGAATCTGGCGAGACTCCTCTTGAAGGCTTGTTGAGGCTGAGGGAAGAGAGGGATGTGCTCGTCTGGGATACTGATGTTAGAGAATGGAACCGTATTTTGCGCGAGAATATGGGGAGAATTTCAGGCGGGCTAAGAGACGCGCAACTAAGTGTTGTTGACTGCGACCCAGTCCGCCCGTTGTTGATTGAGGAGGAGCCCAGGCAGTCTAAGACAATGCTCGTCCTTGAGTCTAGAGGCACGAAAATCGCTCAAGCGGACGTGGTGGTGAGGAAGAGGGAGGGCGGGGTGGAGGCGTTGATTGAGGAATTCCAGGGGATGGATTCAAAAGAGGGGGTAGACGGCTTCAGAGAGGACAATAACGTGCACTGGAATATTTTCCTTGTTAATACGGTCAAGGACGCGGCCTATGAAAGCGGGTTCTCGAGGGTGTTGCTCAGAGACATCACGACGACTGAGAATTATGAAAAACCGAGCACTGTCGCAAGGCCGGGAGTAACGCCGGACGAGATGCGCGAGCGCATGAGACAGTTGTACACGCGCACCCGGAAAGAATGCCAGTTCAACAAAAGAGAAGGCGACTACTACGTCAGAGAATATCCTTAAAAAATAGGTTATATCGTTATGCCGAGCCCTCCGTAGGATAGTACTGCGAATATCGCAGCCGTTGAGGCGAGCACCACCGGGAGGAAGGGGTATGCTCCGGCGTCGCCGAATTTTTTGAGGATGGGGTTCATGAGTTCTTTGAGGACTATGACGATGAAGTAGTAGAGGAGTATGTGCGGCGCGTCGAGGAGGGACATGACGGCGCAGACGGCTGCGATGTCCATGAGCGAGAGGACGAACCAGTGGACGGTGATTTTGAGGGATGCGATGATGAAGAATGCGATGAGCAGCCATTTTCCGGCGAGCATGATGGGGTTTCCTTGGTCGAGGTGGTAGACGTCGTAGAGGAGGAAGAGTAGGGTGAACGCCGCCCAGACTTCCGCGAAGTCTTTCTGCGCCGCCATCCGCCGCAAGTCTGAGAGGGTTGCGACGGTGAAGGAGCCGAGGAGGAAGACGAGGCCGTAAAGCTGGAGTTGGATGAGCATCGTATTTAATATTGCCTTGCACAATATTTTGTCGTCGGGAAATTAAAATGCACTACGTAAGAGGTGTCTTTGAGGGTAAGGTTGAGGATTGGGTGCACGAGCGTTTCATACGCTATGGGAGGGGGGAGTTTGCGGGGCCGACGCTGTCGGTGAAGAAGACGAGGAAAGCCGTCAAGGTTTCCGGAAGCTGGGAGTACGCGAGGGCGCTCGTTGGGGTGCTTGCGTCCGCTGGCGGGACAATCGAGGTGAAAGGTTCGGTGTATGCGAGACGGGACATATCAGGCGCGTTGAAGGATTTCCTTGCGGTCTCGAAGGAGAAAAAGAAGAAGAGCCTGTATTCCGCGGACGTCTCGGGAGAGCTTGACGCCGACGCGCTTAAGGGGCTCATCGGTATGATTCCTGACGCACTCATTTTGGCTGACGCATCATGCGGGAAAAACAAGGTCAAAAGCAAGAAGAAGCCTCCGAAGCCTGGCTCGGGGCTTGACGAGTCATTCTGCAGCGCAGACTACGGGGCGGAATTGCTTGGGGTAGTCAGGGATGAATTCCTTTTCGACGTTGACGGCGACTTCTCCGAGGCACGCGTCTCCCACCGCTACATCATAACCGAAGTCGTCGCACCGGCTGGCGTCTCCGACCCCGCGAGAATCCGCGTCGAAGCCAAACGGAAGGGGACTATCGAGCGGACGCTTCTTGTTGACGGGCGGGAGTCGAAGAAGACTGCGCCACTTCTCGTCTAAGGCATCATTCCGGAGCCTGCTGACTTGATGGATGCTCCGAGGACTGTGAATGCTGCTGCGCCGATTATGATGCCGACGGTTATTGCGGCCAAGATTGTCTCAACAAAAGGTAGGGGGTATGCCGCAAAAACCTCTAGTCCTCGGAAGGTTGTGTTGCCCCCGCACCAACTCCCACGGGTTCACTGGGAATGGCGTTTCTCCGCCGCTCGCCCGCAGGTGACCCTCGTGAGGGGGCGGTAGGATATACGGAGTCAGAAGATAAAAGCTAGCGTAGGCTTTCTTCTATAACGCCCCTCTGCCGGAGTACGTTCCTTATCTGGCTTACCGCGAGTTCGACTTGACCGCGCTTGTTTGGGACAACGGTGAAATCCATCCCATGCGCCAGCATAAGCGCCTGTCCGACTTGGGGCATCACTTCAATGAGTCTGAACCTTGACTTCTCCTCGATTGAAGCGGCTCCCGCTATCGGGTCGGAGGACATTACATCGTGCATGCGACGTACGCCAGGGGTTTCCAGGATATCAGTTAGAGGAGTAATGCTTCCTGTGTTGAGGGCTTCTCTTATGCCTTCTTCAAGTCTTTGGATTCCGGACTGGATTGGGTGCATCATTTCGCCTATCGAGCGACCCCACCAGCGTGAGATGACTTCTCGTTCCATGGTGAGAAGCCCGTCTTCTTCGGGGGTTGGTATTAGGTATATGACGGTGGCTTTTGGGAAAATTTTTTTGAAGTGTACTGCCTCGGGGGTTGTGCCTCCTCCGCATAAAATCATCCTGGTGTCGTCTGATTCAAGTCTTTCCCTTAAGCCGGGTATTACCGTTTCCCTTCCGGATTCTGATGGTT
>CAZJQY010000211.1:0-2934 GCA_964548095.1 uncultured archaeon | reverse complement strand
CGGCCATATCGGGATCGCCCCGGAGCGCCGTAACATCGTTGACCATGGCGGCGCCGGCTTTCAGGGCCCCGCCGGCGACCGCAGCCTTGCTGGTATCGACGGAAATGGGAACATCCAGCTCCGGGGCGATGGCCCTGATGACCGGAACGACCCGCTCAAGCTCTTCCCGCTCACTGACCCGCGGGGCGCCGGGGCGGGTGGACTCTCCTCCCACATCAATGATACCGGCCCCCGCGGCTGCCATTTCGCGGGCGCGGGCGACGGCCACCTCAGGGTCAAAGTAGCGCCCGCCGTCGTGGAACGAATCCGGGGTGACGTTGAGGATGCCCATGACCAGCCAGCGGCTGTGGCCGAAGGCTGACGGCAGGAGATTTTCTTTTTTACTCATGGTCATGGTAATGGTGGATGCTTTAGCGGGGATATTCTATCGCAAAGAAAGGTGGGCCTGAGTGGTTCCCCTACTCGCCCGCGTTGATCATCGCCAGCACCTCGGCCCTGGTGGCGGCGTTGGTGCGGAAGATGCCGCGGACCGCCGAGGTGACGGTCTGGGCGGTGGAGCGGATGCCGCGCATGGACATGCACAGGTGTTCAGCCTGCACCAGCACGAGCACACCCAGTGGGTCGAGCGCGTCCACCATGGCGTCGGCGATGGTCGAGGTCATGCGCTCCTGGAGTTGCGGCCGGCGCGCCACCACCTGCACCAGCGTCGCCAGCTTGGAAAGGCCGGTGATCAGCCCGCCCTCGCTGGGGATGTAGGCGACGTGTGCCTTGCCGAAGAACGGCAGCAGGTGATGCTCGCACATGGAGAAGAACGAGATATCCTTGAGCAGGACCATCTCCTGGTGACGATCGGCGGGCATGGTGGTGATGACCGAAACAGGATCGACATCGAGACCGGAGAAGACATCCTCGTACATGGAAGCAACGCGCACCGGGGTATTGAGAAGACCCTCGCGGCCAGCGTCCTCACCAACGCCCTCGAGAATCATTTTGACGCCCTGTTTGATCTTGTCCAGATCCATGCGTCGGGTCAGGTGTTGGGCCCGCCTGCCGCTTCCCCGGAATCGCTCGGCCGGGGCAGCCCCGCGGTCTCATCAGGGCTGATGGACTGCGAGTAAGACGGCGCCTCCAGCGGCGGTTCACCCTTCGGCAGCACCTCACCGCCGGCTGATTCCTTCTTCTTGGCCTCTTCAGCGTGCTGGCGCGGCTTGCCTTCTTTCTCGGCCGCGCGCTTGGCGTCCTTTTCCTTGAACACTTCCTCCGAAGACTTTCCCTCGAACAGCGCTTCGAACTCTTCCTTCTCCAGCGTCTCGCGCTCGACCAGGATATTGGTGAGCAGGTCAAGCTGTTCCTTGTGGTCCAGCAAGAGGGTACGCGCCCGGTTATGGGCGTCCTCGATAATCCTGTTCATCTCCTCGTCGATCTCCTGGGCGATCTCATTGCTGTAGTCCGGCTCCTGGCTGAACTCACGGCCAAGGAACGGCTGCGCGTGGTCGTGACCGAAGGTGCGCGGGCCCAGTTTCTCGCTCATGCCGTAGCGCATGATCATCTGCTTGGCGATGCCGGTGGCCTGCTGCAGGTCGTTGGCCGCGCCCGAGGTGACCTCGTCGAACTGGATCTCCTCGGCGGCCCGGCCGCCGAGAGTGCTGGCCAGCCGGTCCAGCAGCTCCGACTTGGAGACCAGGAAACGGTCCTCGGTCGGCAGCGAGATGGTATAGCCAAGCGCCTGCCCACGGCTAATGACCGACACCTTGTGGATGGGGTCGGCATTGGGCAGCAGGTGGCCGACGATGGCGTGGCCAACCTCGTGGTAGGCGGTGATGAGTTTTTCCTTGTCGCTGAGAATCCGGCTCTTCTTCTCCGGTCCGGCAACGACGCGCATGATGCCCTCTTCGAGCTCCACCATGCCGATCTCCTTCTTGCCGTGACGCGCCGCCAGTAGCGCCGCCTCATTGACCAGATTGGCCAGGTCGGCGCCGGTAAAACCGGGGGTCTGCGCGGCCAGCACGTCGGGGCTGATGTCCGGCGCCAGCGGCTTGCCGCGGGTATGCACTTTGATGATGGCCTCGCGGCCGATGCGGTCCGGCCGGTCGACGACGATCTGCCGGTCGAAGCGGCCGGGCCGCAGTAGCGCCGGGTCGAGGATGTCGGGCCGGTTGGTGGCGGCAATCATGATGACGTTGTCTTTCATCTCGAAGCCGTCCATCTCCACAAGCAGCTGGTTGAGGGTCTGCTCGCGCTCGTCGTGGCCGCCGCCCAGGCCGGCGCCGCGATGGCGGCCGACCGCGTCGATCTCATCGATGAAGATGATGCACGGCGAATTCTGCTTGGCCTGTTCGAAAAGGTCGCGCACACGTGAGGCGCCCACGCCCACGAACATCTCGACGAAGTCGGAACCACTGATGGAGAAGAAGGGCACGCCCGCCTCGCCGGCGACCGCCCGGGCCAGCAGCGTCTTGCCGGTACCCGGCGGACCGTAGAGCAATACGCCCTTGGGGATCTTGGCGCCCAGGTTCTGAAATTTCTTGGGGTTCTCAAGGAACTCACGAATCTCCTGCAACTCCTCGACGGCCTCCTCGACGCCGGCAACATCCTTGAAGGAGACCTTGGGCTGATCCACGCTCATGCGCTTGGCGCGGCTTTTGCCGAAGGACATCACCTTGTTGCCGCCGCCCTGCATCTGGTTCATGAGGAAGAGCCAGAAGATGACGATGATGAGGATCGGCAGCGCCGAGATGAGCAGCGACGACCACATCGAGGAGCCGGTGCCCTTCGAAGTGAACTCAACGTTGTTGTCCAGGAGCATCTGGGTAAGCGGGTAGTCCTCGGTGTAGCCGACGCTGGTCTTGCGATCGCCGTCCTTGAGCACCACACTCATCATCTGGTCCTTGGGGTCGATCTCGACAGACTTGATCTCGTCGTTCTTCACCCTCT
>CAZJQY010000210.1:0-2939 GCA_964548095.1 uncultured archaeon | reverse complement strand
CGATGTCAAGGAGGGTGTCGCCGTTTAATACAAAGAACGCATCGCTTAAATACCGAGCCGCGTGCTTGAGCGCACCACCCGTCCCGAGGGGCTCTGGCTCCCGGGAGTAGCGGAAGGAGACGCCGAACGCCGCCCCGTCCCTGAAGTAGGATTCGATTGCCTCCGAGAGGTAGCCGGTGCACAAGACGATGTCGTCTACGCCGTTTCTCGCAAGAAGGCTTATCTGGTGCGCGAGGAAGGGTTTGCCGGCAACCGAAACCATCGGCTTAGGAATCCGCTCTGTTATCGGCTTAAGTCTCGTACCCAAACCCCCCGCAAGGATTACCGCCTGCATGAGAGCATCCCCCGGACGCCCAGGCGCACGGCATCCTTTGAGGAGTGTTTCGCCCGCCAGCCCAGCGCGTTAATCCTGTCTGTCGCAAGGTTCATCGCCGTGACATCCCCCGGCCAGCCGCGGCTTCCTCCCGTATACCTTAAGGAGACGTTCAACAACCCCATCTCACCGCCGACTATCTTCGCTATTTCCGCGACAGAAACCTGGTCGCCGCAACCCAGATTAAAGACGTTGATTTGCTCTCTCGCATGCTCTACCGCGTAGAGTACCGCGTCCACAATCTCGTCAACAAGTAGGTAGGATTTAGTCTGCCTGCCGTCGCCGAGAATCTCAAGCTCCTTCGGGTTCAGCTTTAGTTTCTCTATGAAGTCGTAGGCGACGCCGTGGGTGCCGCGCGGGCCGACAACGTTTGCGAACCTGAAAATCCACCCCCTAAATCCGAAGGTTCCGCAGTAGGCTGAGACGAGAGCCTCGCAGGCAAGCTTTGAGGCACCATAAAGGGATATCGGCAGGAGGGGGCCATAATCTTCCGGAGTAGGGATGATTGAGGGCTCACCGTACACAGCAGAAGTCGAGGGGAAGACAATATTTTTTATGTCGTTCCTCCGCATGGACTCCAAGACGTTGTAGGTTGCGATGGTGTTCTGCTCTAGGTCCCAGCGCGTGTGCTCGATGCCGTAGCGGATGTCGGGGTTCGCGGCCATGTGGTAGACGAAGTCGTGTCCCTTCATCGCCTTCGCAAGCTTCGGCAAGTCTAGGATGTCACCCTTGATGAAGCGAACCCGCTTTTCTAGGAGATGACTTCCGAGAAATTCCATGCGGCCTGAAGAGAGGTTATCGTAGACGCTAACCTCATGGCCTTCCGTGATGAGCCGGTCCATGAGATGGCTTCCGATAAACCCGGCACCTCCTGAGACGAAGCACTTCATCGTTTGCCTAAGATAATCAGAGCGGCCTCATATAAATCAGGTGCAGTATAGTCAGGGCGGACTGCGATGTCTTTGTCTTTCCCGCCGTAGCCCGTCGCGACAAGAATCGTCTTAAGGCCTGCGTTCCCGCCCAAGAGGACGTCCGCAGTCTGGTCTCCGACCATGAACGAGCCCTCACGCTCGATACCCAACTCAGAGACTGCCGTATCTATCATGCCGGTGGCCGGCTTCCTGCAGGAGCATCCCGCATCCGGATTGTGGGGACAGTAGTATACGCCGTCAAGGCGCACCCCCCCGTCCGCAAGAAGCGCCCTCATCCGCTCGTGAATCCGCGCAAGCGTCTTCTCTGTGAACAAACCCCGCGCAACACCCGACTGGTTGGTGACGACCACAAGCTTGTATCCCGCACCCGAAAGAAGCTTGAGCGCCCGCACCGCACCCGGCATCAGCCTGAACTCCTCCGGGTCGGAAAGATAATGAACGTGCTCGCTCAAAGTGCCGTCCCTGTCCAAAAAAACAGCCTTAGACATCTCTCTTAAATGACTGTCAATTGAATTAATATTTTACAGTTCACTTGACCACCATACTACATTAACTCCACTCTCTCATTAGTCATATTTTTTGGAGTTGTAAACACTATTTCTGTAGGCGAACCACCATACAGCATTTCGAATACGATTTTAGCTGTCTGATTTTCATATAGAGGATCCACTAAATCAACCCTTGCCGTCAAGACATCTCCTTTATTCAAATGATCCCTTTTGTAGTTTTCTCCTTTTTTTATAATTTCCATGGAATATTTTCGTTCAGAATTCTTTGACTTACTATACCACCACCGATATATAGGCGGTTCATTTATCATTTCGATTATTAAATAGCCTAGATTCAGAGGTGCTGATCTTTCCCCCAAGTCTATCACCGCCTCTATAGTTTCTATACGATGATCATTGTCTGCATCAAACCCTGTTAATGAAATCACCTCAACCTTATCCGTGGGTTGATACTGGACAGGCTCAGGTATCATAAGCGGAGAGTACAGCAAAAAAAATAATGTGCGAGCAATAAGCCCTAAAATGATTATCACCAAGACACCAGTTAGAATAGTCTTAATTCTCACTAAACCACCTGTTTACTGATTTGGGGGTGCCTTTTAAAAGCTGGCCGGTTTATTCGACCGCTTTCATGCGTAAGTCTCCGTCCCTGTCCAAAAAAACAGCCTTAGTCATGCCTGCTTCACCGCCTTACGGGCTGCCGCAACTATCTTCTGGATGATGGCGTTTGTTGAGCGTCCTTCCACTTTCGGGAGTATGACGACTTTGCCGCCGTAGGATTCAACGACCGAGCGCTCTGGGATTTCTTCGAGGGTGTAGTCGCCGCCTTTGACGTGCACGTCAGGCTTTATGAGCGCTATGATTGCGTCAGGCCTCTCCTCGCTGAAGACGACCACGTAGTCGACGAAGCGAAGAGACGACAAAACCTCAGCCCGCTCGCCCTCCGGGGTGATGGGCCGGGAAGCGCCCTTGAGCTTGCGGACTGAGGCGTCAGAGTTCACGCCGACGACGAGGACGTCGCCGAGTTTGGCGGCCTGCGCGAGATAGCGGGTGTGCCCAACGTGGAGCAAGTCAAAGCAGCCGTTCGTGAAAACGATTCTCTTACCCTGAGAGCGGAGTTCCCCG
>CAZJQY010000209.1:0-2946 GCA_964548095.1 uncultured archaeon | reverse complement strand
GATTTAGTCCAAAGGTATTTAAGTAAATACTGCCGTGTATATACCTATGGGAAAGTCCAAGGATAAAGTTGTCCGAGACATTCTAGTTGAAAGCATGACCGAGAATCACATCCGAGTCATCGAGGCGCTATCGAAACCACGATACGACGAAGACGTCGCCGAGGAGCTGAAGCTTAAGGCAACAGTCGTAAGGACAATTTTAAACGACCTTCATTCTGCAAGCCTTGTCGAATACTCCCGCTCGAAAAACAAGAAGACGGGCTGGTACACCTACATATGGAACCGGCGGGACAACAAAGTCAACGAGTACGTTCAAAACTATCTCCAGGAAAAGCTCGTAATCCTCACATCAGACCTCGAATCCAAGAAACAGGGCATCCAATTCAAGTGCAAGTGCTCTGTCATACCATTCGAGAATGCCGTAGACCTCAACTTCCTCTGCCCCGAATGCGGCGACAAGCTATCAGAGCACGACAACTCCCCAGCAATCAACAAAATCGTTTCCGATATATCAGTCATCGAAAGCCTTCTCGCCAAAACCTACTGAACATGGCGGAATCGTTGACCCGAGAGGAAGCCCTCCGCATCCTTCATGAGGCATCCTGCCCAGACAACGTCGTCAGACACTGCATCGCCGTCGCAGCCTATGCCGTGTCGCTCGCGGAGAGAATCCGGGGGCGCGGGCATCCGGTTGACGTCTCCTTTGTCGAGTCAGCCGCCCTCCTCCACGACATCGGCCGCGGGCGAACGCACGGCATAACACACGGCATCGAGGGCGCAAAGATGCTGGCCGCGTATCCCACGCATGCCCGCGTCTGCGAGCGGCACATCGGCGCGGGACTGACGAAGGAGGAGGCGAGGGAGCTGGAACTTCCTGAAAGGGATTTCCTCCCGGAGACCCTTGAGGAGAAAATCATCGCCCACGCGGACAACCTCGTCGACGGAGAGCGCGTTCGTTCTCTTGACGATGCGCTCGCTTCCTTTAGAAAGAGGCTTGGAGCGCATCACCCCGGCGTTGAAAGAATCCGCGCTCTGGCTGAGTACGTATCCTCTCTTGCCGGCTGAAAACGTTTTTTAATGTTTTAACGTATAATTAAGGGTTCAATCACATTCTCTCCCTCAACTTAAAATGGATTTGGATGATGTCATAGGCGAGATTCAGGAGGCGTGCGAGGAGCCCTCGATTCCGCGCCGCGTCCGCGATGCCCTCGCAAAGATTTCGGCGGAACTCGGCCGGGGCGGGCAGGATGCCGCCATCAAAGTCACCTCAGCCATCTACGAGCTCGACGATATCGCAAACGACGTCAACCTCCCGGTTCACGCCAAAACGATTCTCTGGGACGTCATAAGCCACCTTGAAAGCCTGAAGAGTACGTGATGGACGATACACTCGTTTTGCGGAATGTCGCGGAAGTCGTGACCGAGGATGAGCTTTCGGCTCTTCTCTCAGGGAAAAAGAAGCCTTCTGTATACTGCGGGTTCGAGGTTTCCGGGCCGGTTCACGTTGGAACGCTAGTCACCGCCACAAAGCTCCTCGACTTCGATTCCCAGGGATTCAAGGTGAAGGTTTTGCTTGCGGACGTCCACACGCGGCTTAACAGGAAGAACGTTGACATAGACGCCATGGTCTCCTACTGGCGGCAGACCTTCAAGGCCTTCGGGCTGAATAAGGCCGAATACGTTCTCGGCTCAAGCTTCCAGTTCAAGGAGGAATACATACGAGACGTCCTGGAGCTAGGGCTTAAGTCAACGCTTCAGCGGGCGCTTAGGAGCATGCAGGAGGTCGCCCGAGACATAGAAAACGCCCACGTATCGCAGGTCATCTACCCTCTCATGCAGATTGCGGACATAAAGGCGCTCGGAGTTGACGTGGCCTACGGCGGACTAGAGCAGAGGAAAATACACATGCTCGCAAGAGAAACACTCCCAGAGATAGGCTACAGGAAGCCGGTGTGCGTGCACACGCCACTCATCCCATCCCTCAAGGGCCCTGAAGTCAAGATGAGCTCCTCCATCCCGGAGTCCATGATAGCCGCTGAAGAGACTCCAGAGTCAATCAAATCCAAAATCAACTCAGCCTACTGTCCGCAAGAGAAAAACGGAAACCCAATACTTTCCATAAGCGAGCTCGTACTCTTCCCGCGGTTCGGGAAACTCGAAGTCAAACGGCCCGAGAAGTTCGGCGGGGACCTGACTTACGCATCCTACGCCGAACTTGAGGCAGACTACTTATCAAAGAAACTTCACCCGCAGGATTTGAAGAACGCAACAACCGAGGCATTAATCAGACTGCTTGAGCCGGTGAGGAATAGCATATAACATTGGTCCTAGTTTATTACTTTCTCGAAAGCTTTATGTATGCTCCCCAGCCGACGAGTATCGCCGCTATCGCAATCCCTATGGTTGCGACCTGCCAGAGCATCGTCGGGTTTATTGCGCTGTATTTTGCTTCGTTGACGAAGGTGCCTACGGCGAGCGCTATGATGACTACTGAGAGTATTCTCGTTATGAAGTCGCGGGCCCGGTGTTGGACGTCCATCACCCGCTCCTCTTCAATCTCCTCCCTAAGGATTGAGCGTGCTAGGTCGATGACCGCGTATCCTATCGCGGTGGCTCCTATCGAGCCTATGATTACTGTGAGGAGGTCTCCTTCAATCACCAGCGGGAAGAATTTGAAGGAGAAGCCGAGGTTGTCCAAGAATATCTCCCAAGACTCAACAAGTAGTGACATCCCGAAGAGGACGAGTGTTACGCCGACGCCGAAGAGCAGCAGCACTATGATGACGGAGAAGCGTACGGTGATGTAGTCAAAGGAGTCCATGACTTTGTTGAGTAGTCGTATATCCGGTTTGGAATCTGGGTGGACCATCGCGGTAATACATTAAGCTTCTGTTATTAAATTGTCACTTAAAGTGCGAAGTGTCTGGGTGGGATGTGTGCTTTCAG
>CAZJQY010000208.1:0-2947 GCA_964548095.1 uncultured archaeon | reverse complement strand
TGCTGAGCCTCGCTAGCCTTTACTTTAAGGCGCAGTGAAGCCACCTTCTTTGGTCTTACCTTGACCCTCTCCAGCTCATAGCTTTTAGTTACCGAGCCCTGACCAATCAGTTGAGATGTGACCAGCCTGGCCTGCCTAGCCCCCAATGCCTTCTCCAGCTCCCTCAGACCAACTTTGCCCCGTCTCCTAACTAATTCAAGAACATGCCTCTGCCCTTGGGTAAGAGAAGATATATCATATTCATCGGGGGTTGAGGGGCTAGAGATAAAAGTAACTATCTTCCTCTCAAATCCTGGCGGTAGCATTAAAGCCACAGCATCAAAAAGGGGTGAAAGATAGTGCTCACTGAGCCAGCGAGCCAACAATACATGCGAGGGAGATAATACCGGGTGGGGCTCAATAATCCCGGCTATTTCTCTGGTTTCCTCCACTGCCGGGTAATCGGTTAGTTCTAAAACAATGCCTTGAAGGAGCTTGTCACCAAAAGGGACCAATACCGCCTGCCCCACATCAATACTTAGACCAGAGGGTATAGCATAGCTAAATGTCCGGCGCTGGGCTATTGGCGAATTAACACTAACCTCAGCATACCCCACCAGGTAAACCTACCTTTCGCTTCTACATATTGGCGAAGAAGCAAAATCCGCCCATGATAGCAAACAAGCCCCAGAAAATATAGCTCTTAAAAATATCTGCTGGGGTCGCAGGCTTCTCCAATAATCGCTGAAAGCCCCACGCGGTAAGGTAGCAGCCTCCGATTACAGCAATATGCCCCAAGATAAGTTGCCACAACATTGTCCTTGACCCCCTTCTTTTTAAGGTGCTGTTAATCCTATCTCTATTTCTTTTCCTTTGCTACCCGTTTTTCCTTGATACGAGATGCCTTGCCACTGAGCCCACGCAGGTAATAAAGCTTAGCCCGGCGCACTTTGCCGTGCCGCACTACTTCTACCTTCTCCACCAGTGGTGACTGGAACAGGAAGGTACGCTCTACACCTACACCATGGGTAACACGCCTCACCGTAAAATTCCCGCCCTTATCATCATGCCTAACCTTAATTACTACCCCTTGAAATAACTGGGTTCGCTGCCTATCTGCTTCCACAATCTTAGCCCTGACCTTTACTGTGTCGCCGGGGGCAAGGGTTGGAATATTAGGATTTGATTTGACCTCAATTAGTGATGCCACACTCATTCTATAAAACTCCCTATATTAACTAAACTATACCCTCAGTTGGCTAATTTATCAAGGCGAGGTTAATGAATCTCGCCAGAGGTGGATAAATAATTCCTCAACCTGTCTACTAACTGCCTTTCCTCCAAATTTAGATTAGCTTTGTCTAATAGCTCCGGGCGACGCTGCAGGGTACGGATAATAGCCTGCTCACGGCGCCACTTAGCAATTTGGGCATGGTTTCCTGAAAGTAAAACCTCAGGCACTGACCATTCCCTATAGACAGCAGGACGAGTGTATTGAGGGTATTCCAACAGCCCGGTAGCATGAGAATCATCCAGTGGCGAAGTTTCTGAACCAAGAACCCCTGGCAATAGCCTGACCACAGCATCTACCACTACCATAGCCGCTAGCTCACCACCACCAAGCACATAATCACCAATACTAATCTCGTCGGTAACCAGCTTTTCACGTACCCGCTCATCGACCCCTTCATAGCGACCGCAGATAAGGATTAGGTGGCTATACCTTGATAGCTTTAGGGCAGTCTCTTGTGAAAAAAGGCGACCCTGGGGGGTAAGCAAAATAATTGGCAGTTCACCAACCCCTTCTTCACGGTATATATCTGATTTTATTGACTCTACTGCCTCAAAAATAGGTTCGGGCTTGAGTATCATGCCGGCTCCACCACCATAAGCATAGTCGTCAACAGTGTGATGTTTATCATGAGTATAGTCTCTAATATTATGAATGTTAACCCTGACCAGCTTGTGGTCAATAGCTCGCTGGAAAATACCTGGGCTAAACGGTCCTTGGAACATCTGGGGAAATAGGGTTAAAATATCAATTTGCACCGACCTAATCCCTTCTAGTATCAGTGGCGTGCTCGGTTACCTCTCCTCTAAGAATCTCTATAGCATGGGGAAGGGTGGGCGATATTATCTCAAGACACTCCCGAACTGCCTTAGGGCTGCCGGGCAGGTTGATAATAAGGCACTTTCCCCTAACGCCAGCCACAGCTCGACTCAATATGGCAAATGGTGTCGCATCAAAAGTTTTGGTTCTCATCGCTTCAGTGAAACCAGGCACTACCTTATCCACTATAGACAGGGTGGCTTCAGGGGTAACATCACGCCGACTTAGCCCAGTGCCACCCGTAGTTAGAATAATATCCACACTGCCTTCATCTGCCCACTCAGCAAGCTTATTGGCGATGATATCCATCTCATCAGGGATGACCTCATATTTAACTACGCGATTATCTAGTACAAAAGGACTATTCCTGATTACCTTACCGCTTTCATCATAACGCTGTCCCTGCCAACCCTTATCACTAATGGTAAGTATGCCCAGATTAAACATAACATCGCCTTTCTTAAACCAACCCTATTCTACCATATATAAAACATGTAGCAAAATCAGGGAATTTACAAAAAATTTATTCAAAAAGACTTGACAAACACAGGGGTTTGTGTTGTAGAATGGTAGAAGGTGGGGGAAAGTGGTAAAATAAGGGAATAAGTGTAGGTTTAAGAATGTTTTTTGGTGAATTTGAATATAAGATTGATGAGAAGGGTAGGGTGCCTATCCCACCCAAGTTCAGAAAAGAACTAAAAGAGGGAGTGGTACTAACACTAGGGGTAGAGAAGTGCATCAGTGCCTACCCACTAGCTGATTGGAAAAAGCTGGCAGCTACTCTTACTACCGGTTCAGTCACCCCTAGTAAATTGAGGAGGCTAAATCGGGCTGTTTTTGCTACTGCCTTTCGCCTCA
>CAZJQY010000207.1:0-2954 GCA_964548095.1 uncultured archaeon | reverse complement strand
CCGGGTAACGGGCCCTGAACTTGTCTAGCTCACGGCGCAGCATATCCGGCTTGCCCGCCAGCTTCGAAATCTCCTCCAAAACAAAGTAACTTGCGAGCACCTAAACCACCATCTTCTTTTTGATGATTTTGAGGCGGGCGAAGTTCTCTCGCTCGAGCTCGTTCAACCGCATCTGGATGTAGCCGCTCGTCTGGTTGAGTTTGGGGAGGATGACGTACTTTAAGGCGTTCACCCTCCGCTTAGTCTTGCTCACTTCAAGGCACATCCGTCTTATGGCCTCCTCCCGCTCGACCAGGGACACGACATCCCGAAGCGACTTCGTGAAATCGTCCAAGGCCGCGTCAAGCGCATGGGAAGTGTAGATGAGGGTGTAGTTCCGCTTGAGCTTGGAGAAGAATCCGTAGTCGACATTCACCCGCGGAATCCTCACTCCCATGAAATTGTCCTGACGCACCACGAGGTTTGGAAGACGCTCTGAGGCGCTCGCAATGGAGTCGACGTGGTAGGCGCCCAACACCGCCTCTGAGACGGAAAGCGACTCGCGGGCGCGCGTCAAATCATCATGCAGCTTGCTTCGCACGCCCGAGACGTCACCCAACGCCTCG
Source organism: uncultured archaeon (assembly GCA_964548095.1). Lineage (GTDB taxonomy): Archaea > Altiarchaeota > Altiarchaeia > IMC4 > SCGC-AAA252-I15 > SCGC-AAA252-I15. The sequence continues at coordinate 2,349 of CAZJQY010000207.1, read as the reverse complement.
AAAAGCTCGATGACGAGGGCATCACGCTTCTCCTTAAGCAGCATGTGCCCTTTACCTGCGAGACCAATACGCTTCTTAACCGAGAGGAGCTCAGTCCTCGTCGGGTGGACGCCCTCAATTACTTCAACCATCTTTTGTCCTCTGCCCTGGATGATACTTCCTGATATGGCTCTCGTCAATGCGCTTTAAGTCCCGCTCAGGCAGGACACTCAAAAGCTCCCAACCCAAGGTAAGCGATTCGAGTATGCACCGCTCCCGCGTCTGGCCGATGAACTCCGCCTCCAGCCGCTCGGCGAAGCTCAAGTACCGCTTGTCCCGGTCGGACAATGCCTCCTCGCCCACGACCGCAACCAGGTCCCGCAGGTCCCGTCCCTCGGCGTAGGCTGCGTAGAGCTGGTTTGACACGCCCTTATGGTCCTCACGCGTTCTTCCTTCGCCAATCCCCTGATTCATGAGCCGTGAAAGCGAGGGGAGGACGTCGATGGGCGGGTAAATGCCCTTCCGGTGGAGGCTTCGGCCGAGCACTATCTGGCCCTCCGTTATATACCCTGTGAGGTCGGCTATCGGGTGCGTGATGTCGTCGTCGGGCATGGAGAGGATGGGAATCTGCGTCACCGACCCCCTACTCCCCTTAAGCCTTCCCGAGCGCTCGAAGATGGAGGCGAGGTCAGTGTAGAGGTAGCCGGGGTAGCCTCTCCTGCCCGGCACTTCGTCGCGGGCGGAAGACACCTCGCGGAGCGCCTCACAGTAGTTGGTGAAGTCCGTGAAGATGACGAGGACGTGCATGCCGCGCTCGAAGGCAAGGTACTCCGAGACGGTGAGCGCAATCCTCGGCGTGATAATACGCTCGATGGTCGGGTCGTCGGCAAGGTTTAAGAACATGATTATCCGCTCAAGCGATGCCGACTCCGCAAACACTGTGCGGAAGTAATGCGCCTCCTCAGAAGTAATGCCCATCGCAGCGAACACAACCGCAAAGTCCTCCCCACCGGACGGAAGCTTCGCCTGAACCGCAATCTGGGCCGCAAGCTCATTGTGGGGTAGCCCGGAGCCTGAGAAGATGGGGAGCTTCTGCCCGCGGACGAGCGTGTTCATGACGTCGATGGCTGAGAATCCCGTCTGGATGAACTCGCGCGGGAACTCCCTCGCGCACGCGTTGATGGGGAGGCCGTTTACGTCAATCCGCTGCTCTGCGACGACCCTCCCCTTCCCATCCAGGGGTTTGCCCGCTCCGTTGAAGAACCTGCCGAGCATGGCATCCGAGACGGGCGTCTTGAGTGTTTCGCCGATGAAACGCACTTTCGTGTTGCGGGTGTCGATGCTTCCGGTGCCTTCGAAGACTTGGACGACGGAGACGCTTTTGCGCGCGTCCAGCACCTGGCCTGTCTTGCGTTCGCCGAATCCCGTCTCAATCTCGACGACTTCGCCGTAGCGCACGTTCCGCGTGTTTTTGACGATGACGAGCGGCCCCTTCACTTCGGCGACGGTCTTGTATTCGGCAACAAACATTCATCGCACCCCCTTCATCTTCGCCGCAATCTTGTCTGCGAGTGCAGACGCTTTAGCCTCAATCTCCCCCTCAGGCACATACTTGAGCCGGGAAATCTCGACTGACTCCTCGAGCTTTCCGACGTCTTCGGCGTTCGCGCCTTTGTCGACGAGCTTCATGACTAAATCATGGAAGCGGAATATCGTGGAAAGCATCAGGTACTGTTTTTTGAGGGAGCAGTAAGTGTCGACCGGGTGGAATGCGTTCTGCTGCAGGAAGTCTTCGCGTATCATGCGGGCGACATCCAGCAGGACTCGGTCTCGCCCAGGAAGCGCGTCCGGGCCGACGAGCTGGACGATTTCCTGCAGTTCGGACTCCCGCTGCAGTACGAGCATCGCCTTCTCCCGGAGCGTCCCCCACTCCGCTGCCACATGCTCCTTAAACCACGGCTTAAGCTGGTTTAAGTAGAGCGAGTAGCTGGTGAGCCAGTTTATGGATGGGAAGTGCCTGCGGTCGGAAAGCTTGGCGTCAAGCGCCCAGAAGACGCGCGTTGCACGCAGCGTGTTCTGGGTCACCGGCTCGGAAAAGTCGCCTCCCGGCGGCGACACAGCGCCGATGATGGTGGTGGACGCAGTCCGCCCTCCCGCGCCAAGCACATTCACAACGCCCGCCCGCTCATAGAACTCGCTGATGCGCGAGGCAAGGTATGCGGGGTATCCCTCCTCGCCGGGAATCTCCTCAAGGCGGCCGGATATCTCCCGCAGGGCTTCCGCCCACCGCGACGTCGAGTCGGCCATGACCGCCGTGTTATAGCCCATGTCCCTGAAGTACTCGGCGATGGTGACGCCCGTGTACACGGA
>CAZJQY010000206.1:0-2955 GCA_964548095.1 uncultured archaeon | reverse complement strand
TCTGTGTCGACGCCCGTGCCGTAGACCCAGCTCATGCTGGTTGCGTTAAGTCTCAGCCACTCTCCTGCGGATTCGTTCAGCCAGAAGAAGGCGAGGCTCTCCTCGTTGAGGTTTGATGCGGCGACTTCCTCATCTGTGTAGCCGACCTTGAGGTTCATCCACTCGAGCGTGTCTGCGGCTTCGGGGATGGAGATTGTGAGGTATTTTCCGAGGGCTGGGAGTGCGAGGGAGGTGTTGGTGGGGTTGTCGTGTGATGCGTTCACGAGCAGCGTGACGTTTTCTTTGGTGGTGTTTGATTTCACGTTTACGGTGAGGTTGAGTTGGCCTGCTGTTATGTTTATTCCAGTGGAGGTGTTGGACGACAGGTTGAGTTTAGATGTCGTGTACAGGTTTGTCGTGAGGTTGAGCGTGCCGGTTGAGGCGTTCCTTCCGTAGGCGTCGAAGACGGTTGCGTTTATGCGGTAGGTTGTGAACGGCGAGAGGTTTGTCAGGGACGCAGTGTGGGAGGTTGCGGTCTCGTTTGAGGAGAGCTTCGTCCCGTACGATGATGTGGTTCCGAAGTCGAGCACGTACGAGGTTGAGTAGCTTGTCGTCCATGAGGCGACGGCGGAGACGTTGGTGACGTTCCTAAGCGTCATGTTGACTATCGTAAGATTTGATAGCGCGGTGAACAGCCCGTCGGCCGGTGCGCTCACCGGGAGACCAAGGGGGTTGCTGCAGCGGATGTTCCAGGCGATTGAGCCTCTCGCAGACACGTTGAGGGTGACGTTATTGAGTTGCTGTGCGGCAACTGGGCCGATGACGTACTCCTCAGCCCACGCGCCTGATGCGTTCGAGTACAGACTGCAGGCGAAAGCTTCCACATCCCACGGTATGAACGAAAACAGGATACTGGCGTCCATCACAGAAACATTCTGCGCGGGAGAGACAAGCTGGATGCGCCGGGCGGGGTCAACGTAGGCCCGGCTGTTGTGCACGTCATGGTGCAGGCTCGGCCACTGCATCGTCGACAGGTTTACGCTCGCATTCTTCGCCCACAGGTAGAGGCTGCTGCCCGAGGCTGCTCCGACGTGCAGTCGTCCCGCACCGACTCCGCCTACGGTCGGCGACCAGACAACTCCGTCCTTGAGCGCCTTAGAATCGTCTTCGACCAAGCTCCCGTTCGTGTAGTAGGAGGCTAGAGTATACTGCGTTCCGTTGAGGTAGCTTATGACTATCTCTGGGCTTCCGCTTGCGCCAGCGCCCCCGACGACGGGGTAAGATTGGAAGCTGCCGGTTGCGAGCGGCCACGTCTTTTCGACCGAGCCGTTTAAGATTTTGTCGGCGCTGAAACCCCATTCCGATATGATGTAATCCGATACGAGCCTTATTTTCACGGTATCCCCCGGCACGGTCTTCGACCACACGTCCTCCTGTGCTCCGGTAAAGCTTTCGACGACCGTGCCGTTCCCATCGAGCACGTACACGAAGTCGTAACCGTATTCAACGTCAATCCTCTCGAAGTGCACCGCAGCCGAGGAGGCGCCCGGCACCTGCACCGTCCACGTGTAATCGAAGTCCTCCAGGTAAGGGTGCGATGACTCGAGCGCGTAGTCCGTGAGGGGTCCAGTCACATGCTCGCCGAAATTCGAACCGTCCGCCGTCACAGCGGCGAGGACGCCGTCGCTCGTTGACGCGAGAATCTCGGGGCGGCCATCGCCGTCCAAGTCTGCGGCAACAGGGTAAACGCTCGTCCACTGGCCTCCGACACTCCTCGGGAAACCAGGAAGATACGAGCCGTTCCCATAGAAGGCGCCGACCTTCCCCGAGTCGGCCCCGACGATTATCTCGAAGACGCCGTCGGCGTTTAAGTCCGCAAGGAGCACATCATAGAGGTAACTCATGTTCAAGGGTTGTTTCGGCCAGCCGGAGACGGAAGTCCCGTTTGCGTGGTAGACGTGGACGGAGTCATAATACGAGGATGCCACCACCTCAGGCTTCCCGTCTCCTTCTACGTCGCCTGCTGAAACCGTCACGAGGTTTTGATAGTTGCCCCCCGATACTTGGGTTGGCCATCCTGTAAGCGCCGTTCCATTTCCGCGGAGCGCGTAGATTTTGTTCTCAGCGCCGAAGAGCGCCTCAAGTTTCAGGTCGCCGTCCAGGTCGTAGAGGAGGGGCGCCGTCGTGATGGTCTCCGAAACGCTGACGGGCCATCCCAAAGCCTCGGAGCCGTCAGCCTTGAGTGCGTGCATCTTGAAGACTCCTCCGACGACCACTTCAGACTCTCCGTCGCCGTCGACATCCCCCACCGCGGGAATGGGTATCGCATAATACAAGGTTTCAGTGAGGTTGACCGGCCATCCCGCAAGAAGAATGCCTGAGGCGTTCCAAGCGTGGACTTTGCCTTCGGCAGAGGATGCTATCACGTCTGCTGCTCCGTCAGCGTCCAAGTCCGCGAAAACCGGCGCGCTCATAATTGTGGCGTTGACTGCCGTAGGCCAGCCGTCCGCGAAGACGTCGATGATGACGGTGACATTCTCAGTGTTATTTTTACCTCCAGCATACTCGACGACGAGGCGGATGACGTAGAGGCCGGGTGAGGACACGCTGCTTGTGTTCCACACGCCAAGCGTCCCATTGCGCACTTCAGATGTCCCGCCTCCAGAAAGCGTTATCCCCTCAGTTGAGTAGTTGAGCGGCGAGGCTCCGAAGCCGTGCTCGAGGGTGTATCGCGTGAAATGCCCGAGCACCGTCCCGTTGACGGCAAGCTGCGTCCCCAGCGCGACCACATCGTAGGCCCCAGGGTGAGTTAACCTGACGTTATCAACCGACACGAATACGATGTCCCTGCTCGTCTGGTTGAACTCGTCGGTGACACTCAGCCGTATCGAGTAGTTGCCGTCAGGCAAGTAACTCGTGTCGACGAGCCCCAGCACGCTCTCGTTTGTATGGCGCGAGCTGTTTTCGATTGAGACG